>SFUB01000020.1 GCA_004561785.1 bacterium
CTGACGTTCAAAGTCAATATATGCGGGTTTTCTCGACCGATGTTTTTTCAATTTTTTTCGTACAATGTCCATTGCGGTAAATCCCTTAACATACATGTTAAAGGAAGTGAAATAATGAACGAATTCATTTACGCATACGGTAGACGATGGAAATGGGGGTTCCGGAAAAATCAAAGGATTCCCTGAGACGATTTTCCAAATATCTTGTGTAGGAAAAATGGGCGAAGGCGGGGTTGTTGCAGAACATGACGAAGGTCGGAGGGTTGGTCGCGACTTGGTTGGAGAAGAGGATCTTCAGCCTTCCGTGGTTGAACTCCGGGGTCGGATTCATCATCTGGGCGTCTTGGATGATCTGGTTGAGGATGGAGGTTGGAACCCTTCGGTTGCAGCCTTCAAAGGCCTTTTCGATCGCCGGGAGGATTTTCTCGATGCCTTTCCCTGTTTTCGCGGACACGAAGAGGATTTCAGCGAAGTCGAGGAACTTGAAGCGGGTTTTGATCTCCTGCTCAAACTCTCCCTGTTCCAGCCCTTTGGGGGCCAGGTCCCATTTATTCACGACCACCACGATCCCTTTCTTCGCCTCCAAGGCATACCCGGAGACATGCCGATCCTGGTCCAAGATGCCGGTGGAAGCATCCAAGACCATCACGGCAATCTGGCTGCGGTCGATGGCAGCGAGGGCGCGGATCGCGGCGTACTTGTCGATGGATTCGAAGATACGACCCCTCTTATTGAGGCCCGCGGTATCGATGGCGACGTAATTCTTGCCATTGCTCTCAAAGGGGGTGTCCACGGAATCGCGGGTAGTCCCGGCGATATTGCTCACGATGACCCTGTCTTGCCCAAGCAAAGCATTGGTGATCGAGGATTTCCCGACATTGGGACGCCCGATGAGGCTAAAGGAAATCGCGGAGCCGTAATCAACGTCGTGCTTCTCCGGGATCAAAGAGACGATTTTGTCTAAGACGTCTCCCACCCCGATCCCGTGGGCGCCGGAGACGGGGATAGGCTCTCCAAGCCCCAAGGAGTAAAACTCTTGGGCGTCAGCGACACGATCGGAATTGTCTACTTTGTTAACGGCCAAAATGACGGGCTTTCCAGAACGGTAAAGCATCTTGGCGACGATGCGATCGTCCCCGGTCACACCGAGTTTCCCGTCGGCAACGAAAACGATGACATCGGCCTCCTCGATGGCGATTTCGGCTTGGGCCCGAATCTGGACTTGGAAGGGACGGTTGGCGATTTCGACGCCGCCCGTATCCACCACGCGAAATTTCCGGGTCAGCCATTCGGCGGTCCCATAAAGGCGGTCACGGGTGACGCCCGGGGTATCTTCGACGATGGACAGACGGCTGCCCACCATGCGGTTGAAAAGGGTGGATTTGCCAACGTTGGGGGCGCCCACCAAAGCAATCAAAGGCAAGCTCATTGTTTTTCTCCGAGTTTTTTCGCAACGATCTCAAGGACCGCAGCGGCGGATTCCTCGATGTTGAGGTTGGAAGTATCGAGTTCAATCGCGTCTTTGTCTTTCACGAGGGGATCGAAATCGCGATGGGAATCGATATAGTCTCTCTGGCGGACGTTTTCGGCGACCTCTTCTAAGGACGTCTGAATTCCCTTCGCCAGGTTCTCGTCATAACGCCTTTTCGCACGGGTCTCGACGGAGGCGACCTGGAAGACCTTCACTTGGGCGTCGGGAAGGACGTAACTCCCAATATCCCGACCATCCATCACGACGTTTTGATGGGAGGCTAGTTCGCGCTGCAGCTTTATGAGTTCAAGACGAATCGTTTTATAGGAAGCGATATAAGAAACGTTTGAAGAGACCTCATTTCCGCGGATGGGTTTTGAAACATCCTCTCCGTTGCATAGGACGCATCCATCTTCGGTCAACTCGATAGAGACTTTCCCAACGAGCGAGCAGGCCTGTTCCTCATTTTTGGGATCCAGCCCGGCTTTGATCACGGCATAAGTGAAAGCGCGGTACATCGCTCCGGTATCGATATAGACATACCCAAGTTTTTTCGCAACGATCTTCGCGACCGTGCTTTTACCAGCGGCGGCAGGCCCATCAATGGCAATTGAAACAAACGAAGACATCATGCTTTCCTCCCCTGAAGCAAAAGAAACCAAACAACGAAGCCGATCAAAACAAGCAGGAAAACCCCGAGGACGATCAGGGTTCTATTGCGAAGGCGCTTCGCATAGAGCGCATAGGGGCTCTTCTTTTTGGAAGAATGGGCATCGATCGCCTGGCGCACATAAGCACCTGGGGTAGTGGAAGAAAGGTCCTTGAGTTCCTGGCTTTCCTCGGCTTTGGGGAAACACTCGTCCGCCATGTGGCGTATCTCTTCCCGGAACTTCCGGTATTTCTCCATTCGCGTTTCCATCGCTACTATTCTAAAAGAATAGATTGGACTTTGGAAAGGAAGAAGCGCAAATAAAGCAGGTTTGCTTTTCCTGAAATCCCCTTCTATAATTTTTCTGGTTTTTGGAGGATAAAAATCAAATGGCTAAAAAAGCGAAAGTTGACCAGGACGTCTGCATTGGCTGCGGCCTCTGCGTCGGGTCCCACCCCTCGATCTTCGAGTTCGGGGATGATGGCAAAGCTCAGGCCATCGAAGCCGGCGACGATGCCGAAATCGATGATGCCATCGCCAACTGCCCCGTCCAGGCTATCAGCGAAGACTGAGGTAGTTAAAAGCCGACCTGGCTGGGTCGGCTTTTATTTTCTCCGCAAAACTTCTATAAAACGGTCTCTCTCCGTCTCCGAAGGGAATTCGAATCGAACGGAATTCCCTTTTATTTTCATCTTGGTCGCGCCCACTTTTTTTGCGAGATCGACCCGGCTTTCAGCTTTGGTTCTATGCTTCTTGCTTTTGACCAAAGCTTCCGTTTCTCTTACGGACAAACGCTCTTTCCGAATCGTCTCCGCCGTCTCTTCGAGTTCGTTCCCCTTCAACGAGGCAATCGCTTTTGCGTGTCCGTAGCTGAGTTCCCCAAGGCTCACCTCGTTCTGAAGCTTCGGGGTCAAGGAGAGCAAGCGAAGAGTGTTGGTGATTTGGCAGCGAGATTGGTGGGACAAAGAAGCCAGCGTCTGCTGGGTATAATGGAACCTTTGCTGAAGAGCCTGGCAAATCAAAGCCATCTCAATGATGTTGCTCTCCCTTTGGTCACGGTTATCCGCAAGAAGCATGAGGAGTTCCTCTTCGTCCCCCATTTCCTTAATGACGCAAGGGACCGAAACGATGCCGGCCTGTTTGGCGCCGAGGAAACGTTTTCGGCCTAAAACGACCTCGTATCCACTTTCGACCGGACGGACGACGAGAGGGTTGAAAATGCCTTTCTCCTTGATGGTGGAGGCAAAGTATTCAACGATCCTCGGCGCCATTTTAACCTGGCCGATGATTTCGTTGTCTTTCAAAGAAGAAAGGTTGACCAAACGAGCGGGCGCCGATTGGTATTCCTTCTCCATCTCGGCGATGACGTCATTCTGAGTGAATTTCTCAATCAGCTGGCTAAGGTTAGAAGTGAAAGGGGTTTTGCGATCATTTTTGCTCATGGTCGATTACCTCACGGGCCAAGGCGAAATAGGCATTCGATCCGGAAGAGGTCGGCCGGAAGCTCGTCACAGGCATTTGCCGGGCCTGGGATTCTTGGATCGATTGGTTGCGTGGAATCGAAGCCAGGAAGGTCGATTCACGGAACAAGCGGCGAACCTCCGAGGCGATTTCGGTTCCAAGGGTGGTCTTGGAATCGTACATCGTCAAAAGGAAGCCCTCGATTTTCAAATTGGGGTTCAGCCCGTTTTGAATGTTGGAGATGGAGCTAAGGATCGCCGCCACTGCTTCCATCGCGAAATATTCGCATTGAACCGGAATCAGAACCGAATCGGCCGCCGCCATCGCATTGATGGAAAGCAGGCCTAGGGAAGGGGGGCAATCAAAGACGATGTAATCGTAATTAGGCCTTACTTCACTTAGGGCTTTTTTAAGAAGCAGGAAGGGTTCGGGGACGGCGTTAGAATACAAAGAGGCTTCTAAGCCCGCCAAACGGAGGTTTCCAGGAACAACATCCAGCCCATCAAAGGGGGTGGAAAGAATGCACTCGGAAAGATGGTTTTTACCGGTCAAGGCTTCGTAGATGGTCTTCTTAGCCGTCGTGATATCCACGCCAACGCCCCGCCCGGAATTCCCCTGAGGGTCCAAATCAACCAAAAGAACCTTCCGCTGAAGATGGGACAAAGCGGCGGAAAGGTTAATGGCGGTCGTCGTTTTACCGACTCCCCCCTTTTGGTTGGCGATGGCGATGACTTTTGGCATGTTTGAGATTCTAAGGTTTTGTGGAACTTATTTCAATGTTCCACATTAAAGAGGCTTCTTGAGGATCTCCGCCCAAGGACGGGGGTAAGAAGGCGGGGTGGGCTGTTTCTTTTCAAAGTAGTAATTGAGGCGGATTTCTCCATCGGGCAATACGTCCTTTTTCGTGGAAGACAAAGAGAGCCCAAGCCTATGGATTGCAAACTTCGATTTCACGAGTTCTTCTTCGCCGCGCAACGACTTCATGGCGATGAGGGTGCCGCCTTTTTTCGCTAACGGGGCGGCGACTTCCAAGAAGATGTTCATCGCGGCAAATCCGCGGGCGGTCACGATGTCGAAGGTATCTCTCTCCGCTTTCATGTCCTCCACGCGTCCGACGTGGAAGGCGATGTTGCCGACGCCAAGCTTCTCTTTGAGTTCTTGAAGAAAGAGGAACTTTTTCTTCGTCGCATCAATCAAGGTGACGTGGCAAGACGGGAAGGCCAAAGCCAAAACCACACCTGGAAAACCGGCGCCCGAACCAATATCCGCGATCTTTTTCCCCGCAAAAACGAAGTCTTTCGCAATAAGAAGAGAATCCATGAAGTGCTTTTCGATTACAATTGGCTCCTCCGTAATTGCGGTGAGATTCATCTTTTCATTCCATTCCGCAAGCAAAGCCGCGTAGGTGCGCAGCGAGGAAATCAGTTCATCGCCGATAACGACTTGGGTCCCTTCGAAAGCTTTTTTCAGTTCTTCGTAAGTCATAGTCTTTTCTCCTTCTTCAGGGTGAGAATCAAAATCGATACGTCCGCGGGATTCACCCCGGGGATGCGGGAAGCTTGCCCGACGTTCTTCGGACGGAATTCATCGAGCTTCTGCCTTGCCTCGAGACGGAGCCCATCGCAATGGAGATAATCGAAATCCGGGGGCAGAAGCATTCCTTCCGCTTTGGCGAAGGAGGCGGCTTCTTTCTCTTCTTTCTTAATATATCCAGAATAGCGGACCGCCGTCTCTAAAGCGAGCACCGATTCATCATCGAAGTCGGAATACGCTTCCATGCAGGGCATCATCGAGGCGATCCGGCGATAAGAATAACGGGGGCGTTTCAGCACATCGATGCCTTTTTTGCCTTCCCCGCTTGGCTCATCCCCCATCTCCGCCATATAGGCAGCCAAAGAGGACTTATCATCCACATTATGTGAGGAAAGCAAGCTAATGGCCTCATTGATTCTTTTGTATTTGCTTAGGAAGGCATCGTGCCTGTCCTTGCCCAGCAATCCGATCTGGAAGCCATATTCGCTTAGGCGAGAATCGGCGTTGTCGTGGCGGAGGAGGAGGCGGTATTCCGCTCGGGAAGAAAGCAGACGGTAGGGTTCATCCGTTCCCTTCGTCACCAAATCATCAATCATGACCCCGATATAGGCCTCGTCCCTCCGAAGGACGAAGGGGGGCAACCCCAAGATGGCCCGCGAGGCATTGATCCCGGCAATCAAACCAAGCCCTGCGGCTTCTTCGTATCCGGAAGTCCCGCAAATCTGGCCCGCAACGTAAAAACCCTCGTATTTTTTAAGGCGCAAAGTCTCATCGAATTGAGGCGTAGCGATTGCATCGTATTCGATTTGGTAAGCATATTTCAAAATCTTGGCGTTCTCTAAACCCGGGAGAGAATGGACCATCTCCTCCTGAACTTCGTGGGGCATCCCTGTCGAGAAACCCTGCAGGTAAATGGAATCGCCCTCTTCGAACTCGGGCTCAAGGAACAGTTGATGCCGCTCCTTATCGGCAAACCGGACCATCTTGGATTCGATCGAAGGACAATATCGGGGGCCGATTCCCTGAATCACCCCATTTAGCACGGCGCTATCCTCAAAATGGTCGCGGATGATATCCAAGGTCTTCGCGGTCGTGTAGATCAAGTAGCAAGGCAGCTGTTTCTCCAAGGGAACAAAGTCCTTCGTGGCATAGGAAAAGCCCAGGTGAAGATCGCTTCCGAGTTGAATCTCCCCTTTGGCGAAATCGATTGTTCTTTTATCCAAACGGGGAGGCGTCCCCGTCTTGAAGCGTTTCAGTCCAATTCCCATTCGACGCAGGGAAGGAGATAGTCCCAAAGAAGCCCTTTCGCCATCTGGGCCTCCGGGATGGACGTCCTTTCCGGAGATAATGCGGGAATCCATATAGGTGCCCGTGGTCAGGATAACAGCCTTGGATGTAAGCTTCATTCCGTTAGAAAGAACGACCCCATATACGCGATTTTCGTCATAAAGGAAGTCTACGGCTTCTCCTTCAAGAATGGTCAGGTTCCTTTGGCTTTCCAGTACGCTCTGGACATAAGCGGGATAGCCTTTCTTATCCTGTTGGGTCCGAAGGCACTGAACCGAAGGACCCTTCGACGTATTGAGCATCTTGACCTGGAGGGGATGATGGTCGGCTGCGATCCCCATCAGCCCGCCCAGGGCATCGATCTCGCGTACCACCACACCTTTCGCCGATCCCCCGATATGGGGGTTGCAAGGCATGTTGGCAATCATGCTTTTGTTCAACGTCAAAAGCAAAACGGACAAGCCGAGTCTGCTGGAGGCGTAACTCGCCTCCACGCCGGCATGCCCGCCGCCGATGACGATGATGTCGTAATCGAAGTTCGGCATTATCCAATCGACCCCGACATATCCATCTTAATCAACTGATTGAGTTCCACCGCGTATTCCATCGGCAGTTCTTTGGCGAAGGGCTCAATGAAGCCCATGACGATCATTTGGGTGGCCTGTTCTTTGGTTAAGCCTCTGGACATCAGATAAAACAGTTGTTCCTCGGAGATCTTTGAAACTGTGGCTTCATGTTCGATGAAGGAATCGTTATTGCGGATCTCATTCTTCGGGAACGTGTCCGATTTCGACTGATCGTCCAAGATAAGCGTGTCGCATTCGACGTGGGACTTGGCTCCCAAAGCCTCCGGGAGCATCCGGACGGTTCCGCGGAAATTGGCGGTCCCGCCGTTATGGCAAACGGATTTGGAGATGATCGTGGAAGAGGTGTTTTTGCCCTCGTGGATCATCCTGGCTCCGGAATCTTGGAACTGACCTTTATTCCCAACGGCGATCGTGATCGTCGCCCCGCGGGAATTGTCGCCTTTCAAAATGCAGGCCGGGTATTTCATCGTGGTCATCGATCCGATGTTCCCATCGACCCATTCCATGAAGCCGTTTTCGAAAACATTGGCCCTTTGGGTAACCAAATTCAAAATATTCGTGGACCAGTTTTGGATGGTCGTGTAACGAACGTGGGCGTTTTTGCCGACGACGATCTCAACCACGCCGACATGGAGGGACTCTTTGTTGTAGACCGGGGCAGTGCACCCTTCCACATAGTGGATGTCGGCGCCTTCGTCAGCGACGATCAAAGTGCGTTCGAATTGCCCCGTCTTTTGGTTGTTGATTCGGAAATAAGACTGCAAAGGCTTATCCAAATGGACGCCTTTTGGAACGTAAATGAAAGTTCCGCCGCTCCAACAGGCTCCATTCAAAGCACTGAATTTGCTGTCGGCGATGGGGATGACGGTACCGAAGTATTTCCGGAAAAGATCTGGGAAAAGCTTGAGCCCCATGTCGCTGGAGAGGAAGATAACCCCCTTCTCCCGAACTTCCTCAAGCATGTTGTGGTAAACGACCTCAGATTCATATTGAGTGGAAACGCCGGAAAGGAACTTCTGCTCCGCTTCGGGGATGCCGAGTTTCTGGAAGGTCTTCTTGACCGTTTCAGGAACCTCATTCCAGTCATTTTCCTCCGCTTTCGCCACGCGGGTAAAGTAGGTGTAGGAATTGAAATCGACGAAGTCGAGCGAGGGGCCAAAAGAGGGCATGGGCATCTTTTCGAAGGAATGGAAGGCCTTAAGACGGAATTCCAGCATCCATTCCGGCTCATCCTTAGCCTTGGAGATGGCTCGAACGACGTCTTCGTTCAGGCCCTTTCCCGTGTCGAAGATCGAAACATCTTTGTCTTTGAAGCCGTATTTGTATTCCTCATTCAGCACAGAGGGATCGATTTTCTCATTTGCCATGGCATTCCCCTCCTTCGCAAGCATGTTCGTGGATGATTTTCTCAAACGCGTCCCAGCCGATCGTCGCGCAGTGGATTCTCGCAGGCTGTTTGCCTGTGTTGGTGAAGGCCAGCGCCTCGTCCAAGACGTCTTTGTCATAGGGTTGGCCGATAATCATGTTCTTGTACTGTTCAATGACGTAAAGGGCTTCATCTTTCTTCTTTCCAATCAGCAAATCGCAAAGAATATCAGTCGAAGCGGTCGAAATAGCGCAAGCAACTCCATCCCATAGAGCATCTACGACAACGCCGTCCTTCTCCTCTAAATACACATCGATGTCATCGATGCAGTTAACCGAGGAGGAATGGGTGCTGAAATAGAGATCCTTGTTCTCCGGGGCACGCTTATGCCTCGGAGAGGAATAGTGATCCATGATGATTTCCCGCATGATTTCCGGGGTGATTTCAAATGAAGTAGGCATCGAGATAATTCCCTCCGTTTTTCACTGCTTCGGCCAAAGCGTCGATATCGTCTTCCGTCGTGTAAACGTAGAAGCTCGCGCGAACGGTGGCCGGGGTCTTGAGATAGGTTTGGTTGAGAAGCTTGGCGCAATGCTGACCGCTGCGGCAGGCGATGCCTTGGCTATTGAGGTAGGTTGCAGCATCTTGGGCGAAGACTCCTTTGATGTTGAAGGTGATGATCCCCGCTTCGGAATCCGCGTTATAAATCTCCGCGTTCCCGGTTTGCAGCAGTTTTTCCACGGCGTACTGTTTCAGTTTCCGTTCGTGTTCGACAATCGAATCAAACCCAAGGTTTTCAAGATATTCGACCGCTTTCGTCAAGCCGAGGATGCCGGCAAGATTCTGCGTCCCTGCCTCAAAGCGTTCCGGTGGCGGCAAGAAGGTGACGGAGCAATCCATGTGGAATTTGTCGTTGTTGCCCCCTCCAGAGATGAAGGGATCCATCTTGGAGAGCAGATCGTATTTCCCGTAAAGCACGCCGATGCCGGTAGGTCCAAGCATCTTATGTCCCGAGAAAGCCAGGAAATCCACGTCCAAATCGCGAACATCCGTTTTCATGTGAGGAACCGACTGGGCACCATCAAGACACACCAAAACTCCGTGATTGTGCGCGATCTTCGTCAATTCCTTCACCGGTTCCAGATATCCAAGAACATTGCCGACAGCGGCGAAAGAAACCAATTTCGTGCGAGGTGTTAACGCTTTTTCAAGATTCTTAGGGGTGATTCTACCGTTTTCGGACAAGGGAATATAAGAAACCTTGCAGCCGGTATATTTTGCAATCTGGAACCAAGGAAGGACGTTGGAAGCGTGCTCAGCTTCGGTGATGAGGATCTCGTCTCCTTCCTTGAGAAATTTGAGGCCATAACCATATGCGACCGTGTTGAGCGATCCGGTCGCTCCAGAGGTGAAAACCACCTCACGGGGTTCGCAATTCAAGAATCGTGCTATGGTTTTTCTCGCGTGGAGAACCGCCTGGTCCATCGCGTAGCAAAGATCATAATCCCCACGGTGGGAGTTGCTGGTCTCCTTGGTGTAATAATCCACAACGGCTGAGATGACGGAATCCGGCTTAAAAGTCGTGGAGGCATTATCGAGCCATACCAAGGGCCGCCCCTGCATGTCCGGCTTGTTCCGGAACATCGGGAAATCGTTTTGAATCGCTTTGGGGTCGAACACGGATCAAATGCCCCCCTCGATTGCTTCATCGATCTTTTTCCGCAAAGCCTCATCTTCAAAATGGCTTTCGATTGGCTTTAGATAGCCTAAGGTCAGAAGCCTTCTCGCCGCAGCGAGAGGAATTCCGCGCGAGGTAAGATAGAACAAATGGGACTCGTTGAGTTTGCCAACGACCGCGGCGTGGCTCGCCGAAACGTCGTTCTCGTCGATTTTGAGGATCGGCATCGCCTTGCCAATGCAGCCTTCGTCGAACACCACGATCTTAGCGACCTGGCGAGTCGAAGATCCGGCGGCGCCTTTTTTGATTTCGGAGGTTCCCAAGAAGGAAAGACGGGCGGCGTCTTCCGAGATTCCGTAATTCGAAACCAAACCCTTCGTGTGCTGGGCGGAATGGATCAAATTCACATCGAGGACCTTCTCCGAGGTGCCGTCGCAGATGGAGGCGCAGTGCCATTCGGCAGAGGCGCCTTCCCCCGCAAGATCGATATAGACCTTCAGTTTTCCGCTTCCTTTCGAAAAATCCGCAAAAGCAGCTTTAAATACGCCATTGGAAAGCACTTTGACATAAATTTCATGATTCGGAAAACCGGAGAAAGAAGCCAAATTCAAGTGCAGACTTTGGCCGGGTTCAACGCGGAATTCGCCGTTTTCAATTTGATTGTCGAGGAGGGTAATGTCCATCACTTGCCCCCTTCCGTTCCAACGTGGGCGGCGCAGACGCCGATGGACTGTTTGTTCATTGCGGACTGCTTCTCGACCTCAATGCCGAGTTCGGTTTTGATCCATTCGTAACCGCGGGTATCAATTTTCTGAATGAGCTCAGGCCCGCCGGTGACGGCGATGCGCCCATTGACCATAATCGCTACATGGGTGGGGTGGATCATGTCATAAAGCCTTGCGTAGTGAGAGACGACGAGGAAGCCCCTGCCTTTTTCTTGCTCATCGCGAATGGCTTTGGCGACGACCTGCATCGCATCCACGTCCAAGCCGGAATCGATCTCGTCGAGCATCGCGAACTTGGGTTCGAGAAGTTTCATCTGCAGGATTTCATTGCGCTTCTTCTCGCCGCCGGAGAAGCCTTCATTCAGGTTGCGGCTGCTCATCTCGAAGGGGATGCCCATTTCCTTGTAGGCGCTTTGCAAGGCGCTATACATCTGAAGGGTGCGGAGGGGTTTCTCTCGGCGGGAGTTCATGGCGGCTTTTAGGAAGTCAATCGAATTGACCCCTGGGATCTCTGGCGGATATTGCATGGCCAGGAAAAGTCCTGCCTTCGCCCTTTCGTCGACCGGAAGGGAAAGGATATCCACCCCATCCAAAGTCACGGATCCTTCGGTGATTTCGTAGATCGGATTCCCCATGATGGCGCCGAGCAAAGTTGATTTCCCGTGGCCGTTAGGACCAAGCAAAGCCAGGGTCTGCCCCTCTTCGACAATTAGGTTCACGCCCCTTAGGATTTCGTTCCCTTTTACGGCGACATGTAGGTTTTCAATGCTGAGTCTGGACATAATACGCTCCCTTTAAGGCCAAACTATTCTAGACGCGCAAAATCCCTTGGACAACAAAAGCGGTAAAAAATCTCTCAAAGATATAATCTTTGGCAAAAACGGGTGCCGTTTTATCCGAATGCGCGAATTCCTCCGATGGCAAGCGTATTTTTAGCATCCAAAAATGTTGTTGTAAGAGGAACTCTTAAAGTTTATTATTTATCCGCTACGTTTCAGACGAAGGAGGAACGAGTTTTTTATGAAGAAAGCAAAACTCACTCTCGCCCTTGTCTCCAGCCTGGCAGCGGTTATGGCTTTATCCGCCTGCAACGAGGTCACGGAGAAGGACGGGGTGGTGCTCACGTTCACGGACAACAGCGGCCAACGTTACGAATACAAGGCCAGCGAACTGCTCGACAACTACGAGCAGGGGTCCAGTGCCGCCAGCACCAATTTCAGCAAGGTCAAAGAGGTCTTGATCCGCAAATTCTATGAAGAGAAGGGCGGATCGACCTTGGAACAGCTCAAGACCAAAGCCCAGAACAGCGTCGACTCCATCAAGAAGCAGGCCCAGACCAACGCCAACAGCAACGGGACCAGCTATGCGACCGAATTGGAAACGCTCTTGAAGAGCAACAGCGTGAAGAACGTCTCGGAACTCTTCGAGGCCAAGCTCTACAGCTTCGAGGAAGAAGATTTCAGCCGTCAGTTCAAGAACGACACGGCCGTCGAAGCCATGAAGACCGGCCTCAACGCCGATGGAACCGCCTACTTCCCCTACAGTGAGGAATACGGCCGCGGCTCCAACGGGTATCTCATCGAGAAGACCCCCTACCACGTTTCCCACTTCTTGGTGAAGTTCTCTTCCACCTCCCACTCGGAGGCCAGCGAGTTCACCATCACGAAAGCCGAATCCCAGAAGATCTCTCAAGCCGTCAAGGCCTTCGCCGGAGCTTCCGGCAACAATGGCACCGACACCAGCGGCCGCCGCATGTCCTTCGGCGACATCTGCTTCACCCTTCCCTCCGATGACACCTCGGCCACCAGCTATGGCGATCTCGGCCTCATGGAAGATGGCTACGTCCAGGAATTCCGCCTCGGCGTCTATGCCTACGATGCTCTCTACAACCGGAAACACACCGCCGCCGACTCCTATGCTTCCAGCAGGCCCGCCTTCACCGGAAACAAAGACGAGGTTCAAATCCGCGAGCACGTCCTTCCGAGCGAAGACGACACCTTCGGTCCGAAGGCGAAGAACACCCGCGACTACTTCGAGCAGCTCGGCATCGGCACGATCCCCTACGGCGCCGCCGTCGCCCTCGGCTATGACGAAGTCGCCGGCGATCCAAACCTCGGCTACAGCGTGAACGACGGTTCTTCTACTTACTACCCGCGCAACGTCTTATTCAACAAATACTTCAACAATCGTTCCATCGCGGTCATCGTTCCGGAAAAAATTCCCTTCAACGATGCCTACGAGGCCGGCTTGAGCGACAAGAATATGACCACTTCCGAGGCCGAAGCCTTCGTGGCTTCCGAAAAGGCGAGCTTCGACGCGAACAAGAGTTGGTATCGCGGCACCTATAGCAGCGATTACGCGAGTCTCCCCGGCTTCCAGGTCAACACCTCGGACCTCCTCGACGTCAAATCCACGACCGGCGAGAGCGAGAATGTCCTGACCAACGAGCGCGGTCAAATCATCCTCGCGGTCAAAGCCAGCAACGGCTCCGGCAACGCCTACGAAGGCCTGCACTTCATCGTGGTGAACCGTTCCGCCCTCGACAACTTCGTGAAATACGATGCGTCGGCCGCTGACGACACCGCCCGCTACACTTCCTACAACACCTTGGAGGAAGCCAAAGCCGCCGGCTACAGCGAGACCAACGGCGAATCCACCGCGGACATCACCTCCCTCTCGGATTACTTCACCGTGAACATCCCCTCCTCTTCGAACTTCCCCAAGTACGCCGGGGAAAAGGTCAAGTCCACCTATGTGAACCGCGTCGTCACCAGCGATAAGAACTATCAGGAAAAGGCGAACAAGATCTCGAGCGCCGTCAAGGACTACAACTCTTCGGAAGACACCTATGAGTTCCAGTCCCTCATCGAGACCCAGAACCTCACCTTCTCCACTTCCGACCTCGGCAAGAAAGTCGAATCCCTCATCAAGAACTACATCACCTTCACCCGTGAGAAGAATCACGAAGACGAAATCAAAACCCTCGATGACGCTTGGGACACCTATGCGGAAGTCCTCGAACGTCAGAATGAGGATCGCGACATCGCAGACGGCAAGCAGCGCCTGATCTCCGAAGCGGTCGCCATGACCTACTTCGGCAAAGACGCCAGGCTCGGGGAAGGCATCTATGACAACGGAGGCATTGGTTATGATGGCAAGTAATAAAATGAAGAAATTCTTCTTGGTGTTGGCCGCCTCGGCGACCATCGCCCTCGCTTCTTGCGATAACATCGAAGCCCGCATGACCGACGCTGAAGAAAGCGCCCCGATCCTCGTGGACAACGCCGGCAACAAAGTCGACATCTACCACAACGAGATGAAGGAGATCTACGATGCGTTGGTCACCTCCGGCGACACCAATTCCGAGAAGATCCTCAACAACATCCTCCTCAAACTCGCCGAATCCAAATTCGGATCCTTCTACTCCTCAGGCAGTTTCGTCGGCCTCTATGCCTTGGCAACTAGCGGAAGCGACGCCGAAATCCTGAGCTTCGTCTCGACCCACGAAATCTACAAAGGCGAAGACGATGCCCACTCGATCGCCAACGTCAAAGACTTTGCAGCCACCTTGGTGGACACGATCAAGAAGTCCTTCTGGAGCACTGTGAAGAATTCCTCCTACCAAGAGAGGAACTACTTCATCGAGAACCTTTTCTACAAAGCGGAAAAGGCCGAGCTCTATGACTTCTCCTCCCTCGATCAGGCTCACATCGACGCCATCGAGGCGAAGCGCGTCGCCATCGACGGGTCCAATTCCTACAAAGACGTGGATAAATACTTCGCTGCCGACTGGATCCACACCTATCAGGACTACATCCAGCGTTCGATTCTCCAAAACGCCTACCGCAAAGGGTTGGTCATGAATTACTTGATGGTCAACAACTACGGCGTCTTGGGCCGCTCCTATGCCAGGAAAGTCCAATACATCGCGATCAAGGATGAGAACAACGGCGATCACCTCGGTTCCTTGTACCGTCTCTATCACGCTTACGCGACCCGCATCCTCCAGCAGGGCGATGAGGCAATTGCCTCTGCCGCCGGAGTCACCATGAATGCGGAGCTCTCCGCGGAAATCCGCGACCTCCACTTCCTTGACAAGCTCTTCCTCGGCTATTTCCCGAATCAGAGCGCCGACCTCTACAAAGTGGCCAAATACGTCTATTCCGGAGCCGGGTTCAACGAAGACACCGGTGTGATCACCAACGCCGAAGGCACGAACATCTCGGTTCCCTTCTATAAGGAAACGAAATACGGCAAGCTCATCCTCGACTACAGGAAGCAGGCTTCTGACCGTTGGCACAACAGCGAATCCACCACGGATTTCACCTCTTCCAACGCCTACACCAAGGAAACCGGCCTCCAGATCGAGACGGACGCGATCGTCGCTTCCACCAACGTCACGGAAGGTTGGTACACCAGCAGCGGCCTCTCCGATCTTGCGAGCGACTTCAAGACCCGTCTCTTCAAGATGAACGTGGCTAACGAACTCGATACCGAAGCCAGCTATGACGAAGCGACCGGACGTGACGACGGCTCCTACACCACTCGCCTCAAGGCCGATGGCAAATTCTACTTGATGCCTGAGACCTACGACGATTCCGGTGCGGACGCCACCCCCTACGTCCTCTATGATTCCTCCTCTACGACTTGGTACATCATCCGCGTCGATGAGGCGGTCAAAGCCAACAAGCTCGTCAAAGGCGGAGACAACTACTACGACAACCTCCCCGCCGCCAATCGCGCCGGCACCCAGACAGCGAACCAAATCGCCTTGGAAATCGCCGGATTGCTCGGGGACTCCGACACCTACAAAAAAGCCGCCAATCAGCATTACGTCGAAGAAGCGGCGATCGCCTATCACGATCAAAACGTCTACGATTACTTCGAAAAGACCTTCCCTGATCTCTTCGACTGATCCATGACGATGAGAACGGCCCAATCGGGCCGTTCTTTCTTTTAGGGGCTGGACTATAATCCATATATATAAAGGGGAAGCAAACATGAAAGACATCTTCTGCAAAATCATCGACGGGGAAATCCCCAGCACCAAAGTCTACGAAGACGATGACGTCTTGGCGATTTTGGATATTTCGCAAGCCACGAAGGGGCACACGCTGGTCATGCCCAAAAAGCACTACCAGGATTTCCTGTCTACTCCGGCTGAAACGATGCACAAGGTTTATGACGTCGCCCAAAGGATCGGCCAAGCGATGGTCGGGGTCTTAGGAGCCAAAGGGGTGAACGTCCTCACCAACGTTGGCGAAGCCGCCGGACAAAGCGTCCCGCATTTCCATGTGCACGTCATTCCTAGATACACCAGAGGAGAAGGCGGATTCCAAATCTCCATGAAGGCTCAAGATACTTCCTCCATCGATTTGCCGCGCTTGGCCTTGACCATCAAAGAAGGAATCAAATAAACAAAAAGAAAAAGGCTCCCTTTGAGCCGTACCCCAAATCCTGGACTAAAAGGAGGCGGAGTACCGTTCGCTCGCGGAGCCTTTTTTCATTCTTTATTTCAACAAGGCTTCTTCCTCTTCTTTGCTCAAGCCCGGGTTTTTCATCTCCGGCGAGTAATGGGGATAATAGAAATAACGCTCATCCATCGTGAAGAGCCTAGGCGTGTATTCGCCTTTTTGCAGGGCGGAATAGCTTTTGTCCAGAATCATCATCTTGGCGTCGAAGTCATCGATCATGGACACCGCGAGGGCTTCTCTGGTCAAAGGCATGACGGCCGATCCGAATTCGGGTTTGCCATGATGGGAGAGCAGGATGTGCTGGAAGCAAACCCAAATCTCATAACGGTGGAAAGCCTTTTGCTTCTCTTCTTCCGAGACGTCTTCTTTCAAGGACTTATAGGCATCATATCCAAGGCGCTCGCCAACTTCTCTTACGATGGAGGCTCCGATCGCTAAATGGCCGAGGAGTTTTCCCTCCAACGTATAGACGGTCGCCTGCGGGCCAGAAAGTTCAATGGTTTTCCCCAGGTCATGGAGCAACACTCCCCCAAGGAGAACATCGCGATTAAGAGAAGGATAGACCTTCGAAAGGACCAAGGCGGCATCCGCCATCGTGAGGGAGTGGTAAAGCAGGCCCCCCACGTAGTTATGGTGGTTTTTGCTCGCCGCAGGCCAGCTGAGGAACTTCTCTTTATAGCCTTTCAAGGATTCGCAGACGAGGGTCTTCACGTCCTCGTCTTTGATGGAATTCAGATAATCTTTGAGTTTGAGGACCATTTCCTCTTTGGCGACCGGGGCGTTGGCGACGAACAAAGACCAATCCACGCCTTCTTGGGAAACGGGGGAGGCTTCATAAATCTTCAATTGAAGTTGGTCTTTATAGGAAAGCACATCCCCTTGGATCATGACGAGGTTCCCTTTGGAGAAAATCTCCTCATCATGCGGACCGATTTCCCATTTTTTGCCTTCGATATCACCGCTGGCGTCTTGAAGCGACACGGAAAGATAACGTTTTCCGGTGTTGCCAACGCCGCATTTGCTGTCGGCGACGAGGAAGACTTCCCCCTCAATCCGAGTGCCGTTTTTCAAATCTGAGATCATTCCTTTTCCTCCTGTGCTTTTTCATCCAAGATGGTTCTCACATCGTCGTATTCATAGCCTTGCTTCAACAAATAGGCCATAACCCTTCTCTCTTTTTCAAATCCCTCGAATTTCCTGCCGTACCGGATGCTCGCGAGTTCGTAGTCCCTCTCAAGTTTTGCCCGTTCCGTGGCCGGATCTGCGGGCGTCACCTGCTGATGAGCGGCTTTCCTAGCGATGTCGTCGGAGAAGCCTCTCTGGATCAGTGCCACGATGACCTTCTCCATTTTGGAGCGGTTGGTGGCCCTGGAGTATTTCCGATCATAGAGGTTCGCTGCGAGAAGGGCTTTTGAAAGTTCCTCTTCATCGGAAAAGGACAAACTCGCTAGAATCTCCGCAGAAACGCCTTTTTCCTTTAAATCCCGCAAAACCCTCTTTTTTCCAAGGCAACGGATCGCAGCCACATCTTCGGCATAGGTTTTCGCATAACGCGCATCATCTAGAAGATTGTCTTCGGAAAGCCTTTTTACAATCGAATCCACTTGCTCTTGGGTGGCCCCTTTATCCAGCAGTTTCTTGGACAAGGAATACACTGTGTAGTTATCCTTTCCCAAATAGGAAAGGGCTTTGTCGTAATAGGCGTCTTCCGCTTGGAAATGAAGGATTTTCGCGTATTCCTCTTCCTCTAAGATTTTTTCTTTGTAGAGGCGGAATTCGGAAAAGGTCGAGGG
>SFUB01000021.1 GCA_004561785.1 bacterium
TACTTCAAAGATGGAGCCGCCTCCGGGGATAAACCCTACTTCAAGAAGTACCACCATGACGAGGAGGGGTCTTCCTACGAAAGGAAACCTAGGGCTTATGGCGACAGGAAACCCTACGGGGAGAAGCGCTCCTACGGCGACAGGAAGCCGTATGGGGATAAGAAACCCTACGGAGAAAGGAAACCCTACTTCAAGAAAGAGGACTCCGGATACAGGAAGCCCTTCAAGAAGAGTTTCGGCGGATCCAAAGGGCCCCGCAAAGCCTATTCTTCCTTCAAGAAGAACGGCGATTCCTCAGACGAATGAATCTTTGCCGGCTGGAAACAGTCGGCTTTTTATATCCCCTCGTCGTGCGGCTCCTCTTCTTCTCCTTTTTCCTTCTTGGCGAGGTTTTGGCCTATGCCATAGCCCAAAAGCCCCACCGCCACGCCTAAAAGGCCATCTTCGCCGAGCCGCAAAGGATCCCCTTTGAAAGCGGATACAGCCCCAATCAAAACCAAAGCAGCGCCTAAGCACAGGGAAAGCGTTTTGATGAGTTTGCCCATTTTTTCATAATCGTCCATGGATGCACCTCCGCTTATCCCTAAAGGGGAATCATCGGATTGCCCCAAGGAATCAAAGAACTCCGGTCAGCGCCAAAGAAAGGAAAACGGCGAGCAACGAAACCAAAAGAACGGCAGATCCGATGAGGGCGACTGCGTTGAGGAGGCGCTGCCTCTCCTGACGCTTTTTGCCTTCCTCCGAATAAGCCGAAACGACTTCCGATTTCTTGATTTTCGGCTTTTCGCCCTTCTTCGCCTTCTTTTTGATGCTTCCGTATTCCGGCATGACACCATTGTAAGAAAAAGCCCCTCCTTTCGGAAGGGCTTTGGATGCGAATCGGATCAGTAGATCCTCTTCTCGGTGACCGGGTCGAAGATGTGTGCCTTCGAATCGTTGAAGGACACGCCGATGGTGTCGCCGATCTTGATTTCGTGGGTGAGGGGGATCTTCGCGACGAGGTCGATGCCGCCGAAGTCGGTATGGACGTAGTATTCGTGGCCAAGGAGCTCGGCAACGGCGACGCGGATATTGTATTCTTCGCCTTCGCCTTTGCCTTCGTTGATGTCCTCTGGGCGGATGCCGAAGACGATGTCATGGGGCCCTTGGAGGGCGGCTTCGGCTTTCGCGAGCCTTTCGCGGAGTCCGGCGAGTTCTTTCTCCAAAGCGGCATCGGTGGATTTGAGGGTAGCGATCTTCTCCTGGATGGAAGCGATCTCCTTTTTGCAGTCTTCGACGTCTTGGGCATAGAAGGCATCGTGAGCTTCCACGAATTCCTTGCCAAGGGTGATCTTATGGCCGCCGAGGAGGTTGATGACGCCTTTATCGTAGGTGGCTTTGAGGACGTTCATGGCCGGGCTGCCGATGAAGGTGGCGACGAAGAGGTTGGCCGGCTTGTTGTAGATCTCGATCGGGGAACCGACTTGCTGGACGCGGCCGAGCTTCATGACGACGATGCGGCTCGCCATGGTCATGGCCTCGGTCTGGTCGTGGGTGACGTAGATGGTGGTCGCGTTGAGGGCTTCGTGGAGTTTGATGATCTCGGAGCGCATCTGGACGCGGAGTTTGGCATCGAGGTTGGAGAGTGGCTCGTCCATCAAGAAGACCTTGGCGTTTCTGACGATCGCGCGGCCGAGGGCAACACGCTGACGCTGACCGCCGGAGAGGGCCTTCGGCTTGCGGTCGAGGTATTCGGAGATCTGAAGGATCTTGGCGGCTTCCCTGACGCGGCGATCGATTTCGGCGCGCGGGAGATGGCGGATCTTAAGGCCGAACGCCATGTTGTTGTAGACGGTCATGTGCGGATAAAGGGCATAGGACTGGAAGACCATGGCGATATCACGGTCCTTCGGGGTGCGGTCATTGGAATATTCCCCATCGATCCAAAGCTCGCCGCGGGTGATGTCCTCAAGGCCGGCGATCATGCGGAGGGTGGTGGATTTGCCGCAGCCGGAAGGCCCGACGAAGACGATGAATTCGTGACGTTTGATGTCGAGATTGAAGTCAAAGACGGCCTGAACGTTGTTGTCGTAGACTTTGTCGATGTGGCGAAGGGAGACATAGGCATCGTCGCCATTGTGGGCTTCGGGGGCGGCCTTTTCCTCTTTCTTCTCCTCCACCGCTTCCGCGGGGATCGGGTTCTCTTCTTTAACTTCCTTTTCCTTCTCGGGGGCGGCTTTCTTGGCCGCGGCCTTTTTCGGGGCGGCTTTCTTATTCGGTTCGATGATTTCAGCGGTAGGCATGTATTGTTCCTCCTAAGTTTTGAGATATGATAGCGCTTCCACGGCATCGGAACTAGTGCACTGTGCACAAATCGATTTTCTGCGCGCAAAAATGCAAAATGGTCAAAGGCATAACACCTAGTTTTATGTTCTTTTCTTTGCTAGTCTTTTTAATTACTTATGAGGCTTGAGAAAAGAGGCCTTCGCCTCTTCTCTTGTGTTTTTAATTCGGTCCTTAGAAAATCCTTTCTTCCGTGTCGAAGTCGAAAAGGTGAAGCCCCGCCTTTTTGAAACGGGCTTTGACCTTCGCCCCGTGGGCGATTGGGGATTTGTTGGGGACCTTGGCGACCATTTCCTCGCCCAGGTAATCGAAATGAAGATAGTATTCCGCTCCAAGAAGCTCGGAGACCTTGCATTCGATCTCCATCTCTTCATAGGACTCTTCTTCCCCATCTAAGACGATATCTTCCGGCCGTATCCCAAAATAGACGGGGAGTTTCCCGGTAAGGAGGTAGTTTTCGTCCTTCTCTTTTTCCTTTCGGAGCAGTTCTTCCTGTTCCTCCGTGAGTTTTTCCTCGCCTCTTACCTTCTCGATTCGTTCGATTTGCCTTTTGCAATAATCTTTGATTGCCATGATTTCCGTGGCGTTCAGGGGATAAGAGAATTCGCCGGCATTCAAAATCCCGTCTTTCAGTTTCCCTTTCCGGATGTTCATGGTCGGCGAGCCGATGAAGGTGGCCACGAAGATGTTCGAAGGTTTTTGATAGACCTCCAGAGGGGTGCCGATCTGCTGAATCAAACCATCTTTCATGACGACGATGCGATCCGCCATGGTCATGGCCTCCGTCTGGTCATGGGTGACGTAAAGCATCGTGGTCCCCAGTTCTTCGTGAAGTTTCACGAGTTCGGAGCGCATCTGGACGCGGAGCTTGGCGTCGAGGTTGGAAAGAGGCTCGTCAAGCAGGAAGACCCTGGCATTTCGAACCATGGCCCTGCCCAAAGCGACCCTTTGGCATTGGCCGCCGGAGAGCTGGGTGGGTTTGCGGAATAGATAGGGAGTGATTTGCAATGCTTCCGCGGCTGTTTGGATGCGGCTCGCGATCTCGCCTTTGCGGATGCGCCGCTTCTCGATCACGTGTTTCCCATTTTTCCCAAGAACGGCCTTCCTGGCTCTTTCTAGAGCCACGGTTTTGTCTATTTTGAGTTGAAGGATGGCTTCCCGCAGGGCCGGTTTCTCTTCTTTTTGGGCGCGACGGAGTTTGGCTTTGGCTTCGGAAAGCCTAACGGCGAACTCTTCTTTGATTTTGGCTTCCGCGGAGGGGTCAACCTCGGTTTTCTCCCCTTCGACTTCGGTTCCTTTAAGCCCAAAGGCGAGGTTCTCGAAGACGCTTAGGTGGGGATAAAGGGCGTAGCTTTGGAAAACCATCGCGACCCCTCTTTGTTTGGGCTCAAGGGCATTCGCGTATTTGCCGTCGATGAACAATTCTCCCAAAGTGATGTCCTCAAGGCCGGCGATCATGCGGAGGGTGGTCGATTTGCCGCATCCGGAAGGGCCGACCAAGACGATGAATTCGCCTTCTTTGACGTTCAAATTGAAGTCATAGACCGCCTGAACGCGGTTGGCATAGATCTTGTTGAGGCCAACGCAGGAAAGGAAGTAGCCTTCCGGGGCGACATGTTCGGCTTTCCGGGATTCCTTTTCGAGGGCTTCGACGTGCTTATAGCGCGCGTTCCTTTCCTTCCGGAGCGCTTTCTCCTCTTGGTATTGGCGCGAAAGCTCGAGACGTTTTTCCTTTTTGCTTTCCGCTTTGGCTTTTCTCTCTTCGTTTCCCATGGCTGCCTCCTTAAGCGAATTCGTACATCCTCACGTAGTCCACTTGCATCGATCCGGATTCGAAATCCTTGTCGGGCTCGCTGTGTCCGGGATCGAAATTGCCCCCGACGGCGAGGTTGAGGATCACGTAGAAATCTTTGTCGAAGGGCTCGTTTCCCTCTCCGGCATAGACGCCTCCTTTGGGGTGGTAGGCCCTTCTAGGGACGCTCAGTTTCAGATGATTGTCCACGTAGAAAGACATGCCCTCTTCGTCCCAAATGACATAATAGACGTGCCAATCCTCGATAGTGCCCTCGTTCTTCCTTTTGCTCCAAATATAGGACCCAGAGGAATATTGATGGGTGGAGTCGCCGCCCAGGTAATGGACCGCGGAGCTCGTGGAATAAGGATCGCTGCCCTTGTTCTCCATGATGTCGATCTCCCCGGATTGGGGCCAGCCGGAGTTCCTCTCCGGCATCATCCAAAACGCGGGCCAAAGGGCGTTCCCCGCGGTGAGTTTGATCCTTGCCTCGATCCTTCCGTAGGTGAGGTAGGCTTTGCCCGCGGTTTTGATGCGGGAGGAGGTATAGGAATACCCCCCTTTGTTCTCTTTGCGGGCTTCGATGGTCAGAATGCCGTCGGAGACGGTCGCGTTGTCCTCGGTGTAATATTCGAGTTCCTGGTTGCCCCAGCCCCCGTTGTTCCCGGTCTCATAGGTCCAATAATCGGGATTCAGGGAGTCCCCCTCGAAATCATCCTCCCAAACGAGGTTATACCCTTCTAGGGATTTGGGGTCGCCGGAGTTCCCTCCCTGCCCGCAGGAGAGGAGAAGAAAAGGCAATAAGGCAAAAGAAAGATACTTCTTCATTTTTGGTAAACCCTCACGTAATCGACTTTCATGGACGCGGAAGAAAAGGAGGCGTCGGGAAGCAAGCCTCCGTCGAAGCTTCCCCCAACGGCGAGGTTCAAGAGAATATGGAAGTCCTGACCGAAAGGGTCGTGCCCGCCATAGGCTTCCAGCCAAGTAGAGGAAGGAACCCTGAGATGGGGAATCCCATCGACGGAGAAGACCATCTGGCTTTCCTCCCAAAGGAGTGAATAGACGTGAAAGGAGGTGATGGGATCAAAGAGGGAGCGTTTGCCGGTTTGATAGGCGTGGCCGGAGGAGCCGTCGTTAGAATAATGAAGGGCGCTCGTGGATTCGTAAGGAAGGCGGCCCCTGGCTTCCATGATGTCGATCTCGCCGCTATAGGGCCAGCCTTTGCCTTCGAAATTGTTTTCCGGAAGCATCCAGAAAGCGGGCCATAGGCCTTGCCCGGAAGGAAGGGAGATCTTGGCCTCGACGTAACCGTGGGCGCAATGGACTTTGCCTTTGCTGCGGATCCTCGCGGAGGAGTAGGCATAGGAGGTATTCCCATAGGGGGTGGTCTCCTTTTTGGCCTCGATCACGAGTTTGCCGTCAGAAACGGTGGCGTTTTCCTTCTTGTAGTACTGCTTCTCTTGGTTGCCCCATTCCCAAAGCCCGACGTCTTGGCCGACGCCAAGTTGGCATTCCCAAGAGGCGGAATCCAAAGACGCCCCCTCGAACTCATCGGACCAAGAAAGCGAATAGCCTTGCGGCACGTAGGAGGATTCGGGTTGCTTTCCCTCCTCGAAGCGGGAGGAGAACACGCGGGGAGAAGAAATCGCCATAGAGGGTTCCCATTTGACGGGGCCGTCATACCAGCCCGCGAAGTAGCGCCCCGAGGGGGCTTCTGGATCCACGGGGCTAGAGACGGTTTTGCCGTTTTTGACTTGGATTTCCTTTTTCACGGAATTCCCGTCTTTGAAAACGACTTTCGAATAGGGGTCTAGACTATAGATTTTTGGGGTTTTGAAGCGGAACATAGATCCGGAAAGGACTGAGTTGCCCTCATAAGCGCCAAGCTGGATGGAGAAGGTCGAAAGGTGGCCTTGGTCGTTTTTCGAGGTCACGATGTCCTTCTCGTAATGGGACCAAACGTTGGACGTGGCCGAGACGACGTCCCCGTTGATGGTAATTTTCCCATCCACGTCGGAGAGGAAATCGAATTCAAGGCGGAACGCGTCCCCGCTTTCGGCGTAGGGGGCCTGGTAGAAAAGCTGGACCGAATACCAATTCATGGATGCATGATAGGCGAAAGAAAACTCCCCTTGGGCATGGGCGAAGTTATGGACCTCGCCTCCTAATCCGTAGTCGCGTCCATACCAATAATAGAATTTGCCCGGATTCGAGGCGCTGGAGTCTTCTCCGCCAGAGGCGAAACCGCCGTCATAGAAGACATTGGTCCCCTTCTCATCCGGTTCGGTTTCCGAGGAAGGGGCCTCTTGAGAGGAAGAGCTATCCTCCGAGGAGTTCTCGCCGGATTCCTCGGTAGAGGATCCTTCCGAAGCGGAGATCCCGTCCTTTGATTCGGAGGCTTGGCTCTTGGACTCGGAGGTCTGGCTTTCCGGGGAGGAAGGCAATTCTACGAGGGAATCGGAAACCCCGGGCCCGAAGGAAATCGAGCAGCCGCTCAAAAGGAGAGGAAGCAGCAAAAGGAAGGGGGCGTTAGCCTTTTTCATTGCCCGATCTCCACGTCGATGCGTTCGATTTTCCCTTCCCGAATCGCCAGGGCATCTTCCCCTTCGATCAGGGAAGCCGTCTTGCCGGAATAGGAATAAAGCAGATTCACGCCTTTATAGCAATCGAGGCGTTTCGGGTTATGGTAGATGATCTTTGTCTTCCCGAAGAGCAAGAAGCTCGCTTCGCCTTTCTCGTCGAAGAACTCGGCGGAGAGCTTCGGCTGCAGGGAGAACTTCAGGGTGCCGTTATCCAAGGAGAAAGGCTTATCCCCGAGGAAAAGAAGGCAAAGCATATTCAGGAATTCGGCGTTGGCCCCGGTGAGGCGGGCGAAGAATCCCCGACCCCAATTCTCTTGGTTGGGGTTGCAGGTCGGGACGATGAAGCTTGAGGCTTCCGCGGGATTCCTTCCGTAGACATTGGGGTCTAGGAAAGGAACGAGGTTGGTGGGGATTTCAGCATAGAAATCCTCGTAGAACCCGCCTTTGAGAAGGCCCAGGAGGTATTTGTAATCCATGTGCAGGAAATTGCATTCCCTCTCAAGCCAGCCCTTGGTGAAGGCATGGACGCGGCCGATTTCGAAGGGGGCGTCATCGATGGGGGCGCAGGTCTTGTAGAAATGGAGTTTCTCGTCGTAGATGCCGGAGGCTTTGATGGCTTGGTAATCCGCTTCGCCCATGGCTTCTTTCCCGAGTTTGAAGGCGCGGGCGCTCGCTTCGAGGAAGGGCGGGATGGTGACGAGATGGAAGCCGTAGACCTCGATGGTCTCGAGCCCGAGGTGGTTCTTTTTGCCGGTTCTCTTATAAGTCGAAGGCTCATAGATCAAATAGCTCGGCAAGATGCCTCCGCCGATTTCCTTGGCCCTACTTATTCCTTGGAGCAAGATGGCCCTCATCTTGGAAAGCAAAGGCAGCAGGTCGCCGACCTTGACCTCGACGCTTTCCCCGGAGCAATGCTCTTGCAAAGATGCGCGGAGGGTTTCGCGGGCGCTCGTCATGGCGTCCCAATAAGGGAAATTGCCTAGGCGCCCCTCAATGAAATCGTTCGTTGGGGCTTCAATCGCATCCAAGAAAGACTTCTGCTCCTTCAGGAAGGGCATGGTTTTTTCGGCGAAGGGAGAAAGGTGGGAGAGGGAATATTCGACCAAGCGGAGCAATTCGACGGTCTCGCTCAGCCCGGACGCGAATAGGCCGGGCAGGCCATTCATCGCGTCGTTCCACCCCGGCTTCTCGCATTCCATTTCGATGCCGAGTTGCTTGGAATCCAGAGTGGAGAATTTCACGAGGATGAGATTGATCATCTTCCCAGCGAGGTTGGTCTCGAAGACCTTCCCCTCTTTGGAAGAGAGATAAGCGGTTTTGGAGAGATCGAAATGATGGTTTTCGCACCACTTCTTGGTCTTCTCCAAATCGATCGCACCGTATTGGCGCGGCTTGCCTTCTTGGGAGAGGCAATATTTCTCGCTTCTAGGCTCCACGAAGACGGGGGAATAGAAATAAGGATAGGGCTTCTCGAAGAAGAGGGCCTCTTCTTTGTCCGGGAAGAGGGAGGAATAGGACTCGAGCAGGTCGACGTTGTAGGTCCAATGGTCAACCCAGTAGCCTTCGCCGAAATTGCCCTCGACTTCCTGATGGGAGAGCCCAAGGCAAGAGGAGAAGACGAAATCGGCTTCGCTTTTCTCGAGCTTCAATCCGTCGATGAGGTAGGTGTAAAGCTCATTGGGGCGGTAGCGTTTGAGCAAGCGGAGGAGTTTCTCGTCTTGCCGGTACTGGCCAAGGAAGGAAAGGTCTGCTCCTTCTTCCAAAACGAAGGATTCGCTTTGGACGTTGAGGGGATTCTGGCCATCGGCTTGGATAAGCGTGAAGAAAAGGCGGATGTTGTAATCGCCCACGAAGGGGGAGAAGACAAGGTCGCTGCGGCGGTTCTGGTTCACGTCGCGGAAATTGCCGGGGCCGGAGCTGTAGTAACGGGATGGCATCTGAAAGGCGTTGTAGTCGCGCTCCATGTCCCCGTGTTTGCGGCCAAATAGGTAATAGGGCTGTCCTTTTTTCCCGTCCTTGAGCAAAACGGGGAAGCCGCCGCGGAGGTTATTGTCCAAATAGCTTTGTTTGCAGGCCAAGTCGAAAAGAGGAAAGGAGGTATGGACTTCGCAAGGCGCGATGAGGTCTTCAATCAGCTCATGGGTGAGCTCTTTTTGCTTGAGGCCCCAGGCGTAAGAGACGTCCTTGGTCTCCTGCCGGAAAGAGTCTTCGTCTTCGAAAGTGCCGAAGAGGGAGAGGAAACGATAGCTCTCCCCGGGCTTCAAGGTGGCTTTGAAGTAACTCATGGCCGAGGGGAGTTTGTTCTCGATTTGCTGAGAATAGCGGAGGAAGGCTTTGTCCGAGCCTAGGAAATTGTCGTAAGTGAGCAAACTCGCGTCGTCCCCAAAGACCATCTCCGGATCGACGATCGGAAGCAGGCGGTTCCCTTGCTCATCGATGGAGAGGAAGCCATTTCCCTTCTTCTGGACCATGACCATGGAGTTGTCTCCGGTGGATGTTTTGAAGCGGACGAAGGGCGCTTTTTTCTCCAGCCCGTCGACCTCGCAATAGGCCGCCATCAAGGAGACGAGTTCCTTATAGCAGAATTTCGATAATCCCCAAGGGAAGAAAATCGGGGTCCCGTCTACGCCGGAGAGCGAATATTCCTTATTTGAGGAGTTCTTGATCTCGACGATGCGCAGAAGCGAGGCATAAGGAGCGTGCGACAAAGAGGTGTAGGTCACCTTCATCTCGAAAAGAGGGGTTTGCTCGGAAATGCTGAAATCGCTCCTTCCGATGTCCATGACTCTTTTGTTTTTGGTCTTCTTGGAGAAGAATGGCGCATACACGTCCCCATTGATTTTGAGCAAGGTCCGGAATCCCTTGACCGGGATGTTGCTATAGGCCAAGTTTGCGGAGTCAAAGGGGGTGATCGGCGTGTCTTTGCTGTCCACGCCGAAACCGCCCATGGCCTGGCCTACGTTGGCGTAGAAGGCCCAAAGGGGTTTTCCGTCTTGCCCCGCGACGGCGGGGAGAAAGCTGGCGAAGGTCTTCGCCGAGGAGAAGTCCTCGATGAGAAAGCGTTCGCCTTCGAAAGAATATGCGACCATGGTGAATCCTCCTTCCCTTCGGCTTAGGCCAAGAAGGAATATTGCTCGATAAGGGTGGGCAGTTTGCCGTCGGCGATGTTCCAAACGGAGGTGTCAAAGCCTTCATAGGAAGAGGCTTTCTTCATGTCGTCGAGGGATAGCATCTTGCAGTTCTCAAGGGTGCCCATGTTGGTTTCGCCCGAAGTCGGTTTGTTGGACCCGATGTGGGTTTGCCCGAAGTAGATGTCTCGCGAGGAAGTGGCGTTCATCGGAGCGTATTTGAAGGATTGGGCGACGCAATTGGAGACTTTGCCCCAGCATTTGCCGACGAAGGCGTACTGGCCGTTGCTCGGGGCGCCGTTGGAATCCATGACGGACCCGTTTTCTTTGTCGACGCCGCAGAACTTCCACCAGTTGCAGGTCGGGCCATCCACGTGGTCCCACCCGTTTCCGCCGCTTTCGGATTTGTACTTGTCGTCGTAGTCGACGTAGACGCCGGCTTGTTCTGCCCCGTTTCCGTATCCGCCGAGGGTCTCCGAAGTGAGATTGGAAACGATGTTATAGGCATTCCCGCTTCCGCCGACGATGCCGAAGGCGCCGCCCATGTTGCAGTCGTCGTCATAGAAATGGGTGCCCATTTCGACTTTGCAGGAGGAATCGATCGTGCAGTTATAGACCGTCCCGGCGAGATTCCCGGCGATGACGCCGACGATCGTGCGACCGCGGACCTTGATGTTGCTGAAATTGACGTTCCTCACCTCGCCGGCGCTGCCGATGATTTGGAAGAGGCCAATATTGTCGCCGTTTTTGTGGGCGATGTCTTTGAAATGGGTCCCGGTGCCGTTATAGACGTTGAGGTTGCTGCCGACGTCATCGCTCCAATAAACATTGCCATTCTTCACGGTGTGGCCATTGCCTTCGAGGATGCCATGGAAATAATGGTTGCTCGTATCCTCTTCGGAGACGTAGCGGCCCAAGGGCTCGAAGTTCGGGATGCTCGATAGATCGATGTCGTTGCCTAAGACATAGGTCCCGTCGAGGTCCTCGTTGATGTTCTGGAAGTCTTCCGCGGTCTTGATGACCTTGGTGCAGACAAGCGAGGGGATCGAAACGGATTTGGAGGCGCTCACGCGGATATCCTTCTCGCCCGCGGTGATGCTCTTCAGGAACTCGCCGCCTAAGGTCAAGACGCCGTCTTGATAGGAATATTGGCCCGCCTCGGCTTTGCTTCTACCGCAAGAAACGGAGGAAATATCGCCTTTGATTTCGACTTTGACGGAGACGTTTTCTTCGCTTCCGGCTTCGAAATAGACCTTTCCGTTATCAAAAACTTTCTCCGCCGGATCTAGAGGGGGCAATTGGTTCCCGCCGTCCCCGCATCCGGAAAGGAGGAAAAGAGAGGATAAAGCAAGCAATATGGTTTTCTTTTGATTCATGGGATTCTCCTTAGGCCTACGCCTTCCCTGGAAGCGGGGAATCCCAGCTTCCAGGGAAGGCCCTCCAAAGAGGAAGGCCTTTCGTTTTTACTTTTCGTTGAAGACGACGTTTTTGACTTTGAAGTTGATTTTCTCGACACCTTTGACCGCGCCAAGCTCGAAGGTGAGTTTGGAGCCAGCGGTAAGAGCCTGAGAGAAGTCGAGGCTCATGTGGGCGTATTCGGTGCCGGCGACCAAGGTCTTGACCTGGCCGACGGTTCCGTTGTCAAAGATCTGAACGTCGCCGCCATTGCCGTTGATCATATAATCGAACTCAATGACATAGTTTTTTCCGGCTTCGCTCGCCGGAACGGGAGCGAAGTTAACTTGACTCCAGAAGGCTTGGGGATCCTTCCCGCCGAAGGGGGCGATGTCGTAGACTTCGAAGGAGCCGTCCTCGTTGACCCTTTGGTTGATTTCGGGGATTACCCATCCGCATTCCTCGGCGTTGAACCAGGTGCTCGGAGCGATCTTGGTCTTGGCGATCAAGACGAGATCTTCATTGACGTTCGAGGCGAAGTCGAAGGAAGCGCCGTCTTCGGTGAGCCAATCGACGATCGAGTAGGCGAAGATGGAAACGTCCGTGGGTTTGGCGACTTTGGCGCCTTGGGCGACCTGAACCTCTTTCAAGATCGCGCCGTCCGCGGTCTTGAAGGTGACGTTCTTGACGCCTTCGCTCGCGTCGGCGAAGCGGGCCACGTAGGTTTTGTCGGCGACGATCGCGGAATCGGAATTATATTGTTCCTCTCCATCGAACCAACCGACGAAGATCTTGCCTTCCGGAGCGGAGGGGTCCGCTGGGGCGGCGACTTTCTTGCCGGAGCGGACTTCGATCTTCTTAAGGGATTCCTCGCCGTTTTTGAATTCGACGGCGTGGTAGACGTTGTCGCCGTTGTCTTTGATGACGGGATCGGTGAAGGTGAGGGTGGATCCACCCATGAGGCCGCCGCCATTGACGCCCATCTGGAGGGAGATCACCGTCGCGCTGGCGCAGGTGAAGTCGGCGGAATAGGCGTAATCCTGATTCGCTTCGAGGGTGATCACGGCGCCATTGAGGGTGAAGCTGCCGGCCACGTCGCTATGGAAGGTGGTCTCGATGTGGTAGCTATCGCCGGATTGGGAATAAGGAAGCAAGTAGAAGACCTGAACGCCATACCAAGCACCGGCGGCTTTATAAGACAAAGTGTATTTGCCGTCGGCGTGGGTCAAAGAGCTGATGCTTCCGCCGTCGCCGGCCCACCAACCGAGTTGGCCGCCCTTCAGTGCGGTCTCGCCCTGCCCAGCCATCACCGCTCCTTCTTGATAGAAGAGGTTCGGCTTCACCGTAGGGGCGGGTTCGCTGGATTCGATCTCCGAGGAGGGTTCTTCCGAAGGGGCCGGAAGGGACCCTTCCGAGGATGATTCTTCCGGGAGGGTCGAAGCGGGTCCATTCGACTCCGCTTCCGAGACCTTGGAGCTCTCATTCTCGCTTGAGGGCACAGAAGACGGCGAGGGCTGGTCGCCGCCGCAAGAAGCAAGCAGCAACGCGCTCGCGCTAAGCAATAACAGGGTTTTGATTCTCATTTGGTTCTCTCCTTTCCCTATTTTTATTGTGGCCTTTCGGCCTTTTAGCCTTTGAGACCTCCGACGGAGGTGTTTTCCATGATCGTCTTGTTGAATAGGACGAAGATGAGGATGATGGGGATCATCGTCAGGACGATGGTCGCGAAGAAGAGGGGATATTGGCCCTTCGTCTCCACCATTGTCGACTGCATCAGGTAGATGCCGTAGGCGATCGTGGGTTGCTTGGGCAGGTAGATGGATGGGGTGAGGTAATCGTTCCAGAGGCCGATGAGGGTCAAGATGGTCACGGCGACCATGGGGCCTTTCGCCATCGGGAGGATGATCTGCACGAAGATGCGGAAGTCGCTGGCTCCGTCGATCTTAGCGGCCTCCACGTAGGTCCAGGACAGGTTCTTGAAGAACGAATAGAGGAGCAGGAAGTTGCTGCCGAAGCCCCCGGAATAGAGGAAGATGCAGCCGATGACCGTATCGGTCAAATGCAGCGAACGCATCAATTGGATCTGGGAAGGCAAGGCCCCGACGATGGGGACGATGAGGGAGAAGATGACGACGCCGAAGATGAGGTTCCTCCCCGGGAAACGGTATTTGGCCACGACCCAGGCGGCGCAGGAGCTCGTCAAGACGGTGGCCAAGGTGCCTCCGCCGGCCACGAGCACCGACATGCCGAGCATCTGGAGGAAGTTGTAGTTTCCGGTGGCGGAGTTGGAGAATTCGAAGGCGTTTTTGTAATTGGCCCACTGGAAGGGATCGGGCCAGGCAAGCGAATCCATGGCGAATCCTTTGGTGGATTTGAAGGAGTTCATCAAAATCCAGAGGAAAGGCAAAATGAAGGTGACGGCGAAAATCGCGAAGAGGATCCCCATGACGACGAAGAGGGCTTTCTCCCCTCCGTGGCGTTTGTAGAGGATGTCATGCTTCCTGGAATAGGAATCGGCTTTGCGGTCGTCCGCTTTCTTGCGGAGGACTTTCAATAAGGAGTAAGTAGCGCCGGTCATAATCAGAACCCCACGTTTTTGAAGCAGCGATTGAGCAGGCTGCGAGCCCCGAGGATCACCGGGGCGCCGATCAAAGAGCAAAACAAGCCAAGAGTGGCCGGCTCATGAAGGCCGGTCCCGCGGGAGGCGTTGTAGATATAGAGGCCGATGGTCTCCGTATCCGTGTCGACCGCGGTGAGGAAGAAAGGCTGGAAGGTCACGTTGAACACCGACATCATGCCGAAGATGAAGAGGGTCGTGAAGGTCGGCCAGGTGAGGGGCACGATGATCTTGAAGAATTCGCGGAAGGGATTCACCCCGTCCATCTTGCAGGATTCAAGGATGTCGCGGGGAATGCGGGACATGCCGGCGGTGAGCAAAATGACGTCATAGCCGATCCCGGCCCAGATGCAGAAGATCCAGACGAGCCAGCGTTTGGATTCGCTGGCGATGAAGAGATCCGCGAAGAAAGCCTCGCAGTCGATGCCCATGGCCGTGAGCAGCCCCGGGATCAATCCGCCCGGAGAAAGGGAATACTTATAGGCCATGCAGAGGATCAGCAAAGGCAAGATGGAAGGCAGATAGAAGATGACTTTGAAGAAGGCGCTGCCGGCCACCTTTTTGAAGACGAAATAGCTGAAGAAAAAGGAAATCGGCAAGGTGATCAAACAAGAGATCACGAAGTACATCAAGGAATTGACGTAAATCGGGTACTGGGTCTTGTCCGAGAAGCCCATGAAGAGGGTCTTGAAGTTGTAGAACAAGGCCTCAAGCCAAGAGGACTTGCCATCCCAAAGGGAAAGGGTCCAGGTCAAGACGCCGGAATCGTTCGGCCGCTTGAAGGCGAGGAAAATAGAGTTGATGTTTACCCCGAACCACATCAAGCAGAAGTGGGCGACGGGGTATAGGAGCATCAGGAAGACAAAAAGGTAGACCGCCCAATGGTTGGCCTTCCTTTTCTTCCTTTCGCCGCTATGTCTGCTTAAAGCGGAGACCATGAAGGGTTCCTTCGCTTCCTCAAGCTAAGCCGGCGCTGCGGCACCAAGAGGCCCAGCCGGATTTCGCGGCTTCGTAAATCTTGCTTCCGACGGTCGAGGCTTGGTTGGAGGAAGGATCGGATGCCGCCTTGGCGTAATAGTAGTCGTTGTTGACCCAAGGCATGACCTTGTTGGTGGTCAAATAGGTGATGGGGTTCTTGGAGACGAGGGCGAAGTTGTTCTCGGAAAGCTTCTCGTGGATCGATTTGACGTAGGGATCGTCCTGCTCGAGGTCGCTCAGATCGATGTCGCGGTAATCGAAGGCCAAGAAGGCGCCTTTGGCGTCCCTTACGAAATCATGGCAGCACTGGTCGGTCGCCATGTAGGAGAGGAATTTCTTGGCGAGGTCGATGTTGGGCGAATTCGAGGGGACGACGACCGAATCGCCGAAGCCGACGAGGTAGTTGTAATCCTCGGAGGAAGCGGAGACCTTCGGCGTCTTCATCATCGCGAATTGGAAATCGAGCTTACCTTCATTGGTGGATTCGAGTTCGTATTTCGCCCATTGGGCATAGGGGATCATCGCGGCCTCGCCGTTTGCGAAGGCCATCTGGGCTTTGCCCAAATTATCCGAACGGGCGGTCGAGGTGCTGTTCTCGGGGGTGTTGGCGACGAGGTCCCACCACATCTTGTAGGCTTCGACGAATTCCTTGTAATAGGTCTCCGGGTTGTACATCTCATAGCCATCGGCGTATTGGCCGGTCGGGCCTTTGTATTCAAGGATGGTGCTGATTTTCTCGAGCCCGGCTTTCTGGGCCCACCACTCGAAGACGGGGTAATCCCAATAATACTGGCGGTCGGATCCGCTCCAGGCGAAGGGGACGACTTTCTTGTGGGCGGCATTGGTCAATTTGGCATCGACGATCGTTTTGCAGAGGTTCACGAGTTCGTCATAAGTGGTCGGAACCTTCCAGTTGTTCTCTTTGAACATGTCGATGTTATAGACGAATCCGCCGGCGCCTTGGGTGTAGCAGACTTTGTAGTAATGCTCTTCGCCATTGACCTCGAATTTGGAGTTGGCGGCGGCGCCGGAGACGAGCTTTTGCTCGAAGGTCTTGGAAGAACCTTCGACTTGGGCGGAGTAGACGTCATCCAAATCGGCGAGCCATCCTTGGGCCGCGTAGTTGCGCCAATTGATGTCGTGGGACATGTAGATGTCGTAGTCCCCGCCGTTTTTGAGGTTGGTCTCGATGCGGTCGAGGATGGTGGTATCCACGTCCACGTGCACGGAGATGCCGGTCTTCTTTTGGAAGGACTCCGCCATGTTGTTGATCCACTCCTTGCCGTAGCCTCCATCATATGCGCAGATCCAGAGCTCGCGCTCATTGGAGCCGCCAGAGCCTTTGGGATTGTCTTCCCCGCAGGCGGTCAAGAAGGTCGCAAGGGCTAGGGCCAAGGCGACGCGTTTGATTTTTTTGGAATTTCTCATGTCTTATCCCCCCAGAAGCCGAACCTTTAGGAAATCGGTTTCTTAATTGGCCTAATTTTAGGGGTAGAGCTCCGACAGGTCAACTATTTTTTGGAAGCCCTTTCAGTTACGCATAAGAACATTTGAATTCGCGGGTTTATAATGCTATCTTTTGTTTAGGAAACCGATTTCAAAGGAGTGTGTCTATGAAAAAGCAGTTCAAGCGTTTCGCCCTCTTGCTCGTCTCTCTTTCTTTCGCCTCGGGTTGCTCGCAGCATCCCTCTGATTCTTCAGACGGAAAAAAAGACCCGAGCGATCTCGTTCAGCCTGAGCCTTTTTCCGGCACGGCCTATTACGAGGACGTTGAAAACCGCGTCGGATACGAAAAAGACACCGGATTGGAGTTTCATGAAGACTTCTCAAACGGCAAAATGGACGACTCCTCTTGGTGGGTCCTAGACGGATATTGGGACGCCGGGGGCGCAAGCGACTGGCATAACGGGGTCCGTTCTCGGAATCTTTTCTACGTGGAAGACGGAAGCAAGACCTATTTGGGCGTCAGGGCCCGCGGCTCCTATTGCGAGGACAGCGACATGGCCAAGGCCCAATCGGGGATGGTCAAGCCGGAAGGGGCCTGCATCATGAGCAAAAACTTCCTCTATCCCGGGCGTTATGAGATCAAGATGAAGGCCATGCCGAGGCAAGGCGCAGTCACGGCCATGTGGACCTACTACTCCAAGACGGGATCGGAGGCCACCTCTCAGAACGAGATCGACATCGAACTCGGCGGGAACGGCCAATACCAAAGCCAGTGGTGCACCACTTGGACGAAGCACACGACGAAAGAGACGAGAGACGTGGATGTGAATTCGATCGCCTACATCAACGACGGGGACTTCCACACCTACACCTTCGACTGGTACACGGATTACCCCTTGACCCATGAAAGGCGGGTCGATTGGTTCTTCGACGGGCAGCTCCTCACCTCCATCGAAGGCGAGGCCGTCCCCGAGACCGCCATGCCCCTATGGGTAGGTCTCTGGTGCCCTTCCTGGGCGGGAACGGCGAGTTTCGACACGGAATACATGCTGATCGACAACATCTCCTACTCCCCCTTCTCCTATTCCAGCCAATACGTGAACGAAGGAAAGGGGAATCCGGCCTATACCCATTCCGATCCGAGCAAATCGAGCATCTCCAAGACCCCCTACTCCAGCACGGTGGGAATCAACAAACTCAACAACGCCGGATTCGAGAAACTCAGCAAATCGATCGCGGACGGGACCGCGTACTCGGGGTGGGATCTGCTCTCCGGGAAAGGAAACGTCACCTTAGCAAACGACAAAACCCAAGGGTCCAGTTCCTTGCTCGTCGAAGATGACGGAGAAGGCACCTACATCGGCCAGACCCTCCCTCTCGCCTACGAAGGCTTCAAATACCGTTTCTCCATCGATGCGAAGAAACTCTCCGCCGAAGGGAAAGCCTATCTTGAGATCATCTACGGGAAAAAGAGCAAAGAGAAGTTGACCCTTGAGCTCACTCAATCCTCTTGGAACACTTACTCCACGGAGATCGAAATGGCTCCCGGCGCCAAAGACCTCTCGATCAACCTCTGCGTGGAGGGTGGGGCGAAG
>SFUB01000093.1 GCA_004561785.1 bacterium
CCTCATCGCCTTCATCAGCCAGGAGCAAGGCAAGCAGGAGCTCTACCTTAGGCAAAAGCCCGTGGAGCTGGAAAAGCTCGTCGAGGTCGCGAAGGTCCAGAGCACCGAGTCCAGCAACGCCATCGAGGGCATCCGAACGACGAACGCTAGGCTACGCCAACTGGTCGAGGAGAAGACCGCGCCGAAAAACCGCGACGAAGAGGAAATCGCCGGCTATCGAGACGCCTTGGGCTTAATCCACGAATCCTTCGATATGATCCCGATTACCCCGAACTACATCATGCAGCTCCACAAGATCCTGCTCTCCCATACCTCACTCCCCTACGGCGGCAAGTTCAAGAACGGCCAGAACTACATCTCCGGCACAGACACCGAGGGAAACACCTACGTATTGTTCACTCCCTTAGACCCGTGGCAGACGCCGATGGCGATGCAGGAGGCGTGCGATTCGCTGAACCTTTGCCTCGGCAACGGTCTCGTGAACCCCTTGATCCTTATACCCGTGTTTATCCGCGACTTCCTCTGCATCCACCCCTTCACCGACGGCAACGGCAGGATCTCGAGGCTTCGTCAAGAACAAGGACCTCTATTACGACGCCCTCTCCGCCTCCCAGGAGAATTGGCACGAAGGGGGAGACGACCCGATGCCGTTCGTGAAATACCTCCTTCGGACCATCGCAAGCGCCTACCGCGATTTCGAGGACCGGGTGGAGATCGTCTCCGAGAAGGTTCCCGCAAAGGAGATGGTGCGCAAGGCGATCGATCAGAGAATCGGCTTCTTCAGCAAGACCGACATTCGCGAGCTTTGCCCCTCGCTTAGCCTCTCCGCGACGGAGTCGGCGCTACGCGAATTAGTCGCCGAAGGATATATTCGTAGGGAAGGTGTCGGTAGGTCCACGAGGTACGCAAAAAAGTTTTAGAAAATAGAAACGCCCATTCTTGTTGGCAATTCTATGAAAAACGCCGAGAATGATTGAGGTGAGACCCAAAAGTTGGACTTCCAACTGGAGGGTCTCTTTTCTATGAGGTTTACGAAAGAATTCAAATTGGAATGCGTCAGAAAACACAAAGCCGGGGAACACATCGATTGTCCGGGAGGATGCAAGCGCCACACCTTCATGGACAGTGTCCGTAAATGGGTCGCGATTTACAATGCGCTAGGGGAGATCGGCTTAGAGCACAAGAAGCCGAAACGCGATTGGAAAGCCAAACTCGGAATGATCCAAAGGGTAGAGGAAGGCGAATCGTTTAGATCCGTGGCGCTTTCGAACGGCATCCAAGCCGACCTCCTCTTGAAATGGCACAAAATATACACAGAACACGGCATAGATGGTTTAAAATCTTCCGGAAAGAGAGGGAGGCCACCGAAGATGCGAAGCAAGCCGAAACCGCCCAGCGGGCCGAAGACGGTCGATGAGCTCGAACGCGAGAACGAGGAGCTCAGAGCGGAGAACGAATACCTAAAAAAACTAAGCGCCTTAGTTCGGGGAAGGAAGGGCCGACAACCGAGGAAAAAGTGAAGGTTGTCGCCGAACTAAGGCGGAGATACAGGCTAAGCGTCCTCCTCAAGGTCTCCGGCGTGAGGCGATCCACGTTCTACTACACGCTCGGCAAAGCGGACAAAGACGGCAAAAACGAGGAGATCTTCCGGCAAATCGAGGAGATATACCATCGGAACAAAGGGAGATACGGCTACAGAAGGATACTTCTCGAATTGGCGAATCGGGGGTATAAGGTCAACCACAAGAAGGTCAAGAGGATCATGTCGAAGCTCGGGATCCGCGGCATTACGCCCAAAGGGAAGTACAACTCCTACAAAGGCGACCAGAACGGGACCTGCAAGAACCTCCTCCTAAGAAAGTCCGTCGACGAGGAAAAGCACAAAACGACCTACGAAAGGGACTTCTCGACCACCGCGTGCAACCAGAAATGGACGACGGACGTCTCCGAGTTCCACATAGCCGCCGGCAAATTGTATCTGTCCCCGATCCTGGACATGCACAATCGCGAGATCGTCGCGTTCAACGTGTCGAGGAGCCCCAATTTCGCCCAAACGACGGACATGCTTAAGAAGGCCTTCGGCAAGCATGGGCATCTGGAGGGATTGATCCTCCACAGCGACCAAGGATGGCAATACCAGATGAGGTTCTACCAGCAAGAGCTTGAAAGGCGGGGCATAAGGCAATCGATGTCGAGAAAGGGCAATTGCCTCGACAACTCGCCCATGGAGAACTTCTTCGGGGTCATGAAGAACGAGATGTTCTACGGCCACGAGTACGAATTCAAGTCGCTGGACGAACTTGAGAAGGCGATCGCCGCTTACATCGAATACTACAACAACGAAAGGATAACGGAGAAAACGAAAGGACTGCCGCCCGTTCTTTATAGACAGCAGTCCTTAAGCCAATTATCATGCTAGACAATCAAGTCCAACATATGGGGCTCACCTCAAATCAGGGGCGTTTTTCGCGCTTCAGCGCAGGCGTTTTTTCTCCCGCCTCAGGAGCAGGAACCTTTTTCGGAACCGGTCGAAGTTACAATATCCGTAAGCCGCGTCGATAAACGTCTGGGCAACGTCGTTGGCGGCCTCCATCTTCCCGTTCGAGAGCACCACGCCCAATTCGTTTTTCGCCATCCCCCTGGCGATTTCGATTCGCCATTTCCCGAACGTCTCGCCGACTTTCTGGAGCCTCCAATGGGAACAGTTCTTGAGCTTCGTGGACAAAAAGTCAATCTCTTTGACGGCGTCGAGGAAGGTGTCTTTCCTCTTCATCAGCCAAAGGAGATCCTGCAGCTCGTTCCACGCCTCCTTGAGGTTCGGGTCGGCGTCGAGGCAGCGCGACACCATCTCGTCGTAATGCCAGGACTCGCCCGTTTTTTTGCTTGAGTAGTATCGGTCCGGTATGTCGGCCTTGCGGCAAAGGAAAGCCTTCCATTTCTGTTTCATGAAGGCGTATTCCGCGTCCCCCTTTTCGTAAAGGGAGAGCGAGGCGACCCGTATCGAGTTCACGGCCTCCGTCAATTGCTTGACGACGTGGAAGCGGTCGACGACCACCTTCGCGTTGGGGAGCCACCGCCTGGCCGCCGCGGCGTATTCGTCGTACATGTCCGTGACGACGTATTTGACGCCGGATCGCTCTTTTTCGTCGATCCCGTGGAAATACTCGTCGAGGTAGGCCTTGGCCCTCGAGCGGACCAAATCGACCGTTTGGGAGGTTTCGAAGTCGACGAGGTGGCATACGTATTTCCCCGCGTCGGTCTTGAATTTGAATTCGTCGATGAGGAGTATTTTCGGGAGCCGGCCCCTCCCCACCGCGGGGTAGGCCTGGTCGAAGACCCTGACGGCGCTGGTGACGGAGATCCGGTGCCTCTCGGCCACGCCCGAGAAAGTGCACCCCGCCCTAAGCTCCGCGAGGATTTCGGCTTTTTCCGCGATTGATACGGTGTGGGATTCCTCCACCCCGCGGATGGGGTTGGAAAACGTCTTCCCGCAGCCTTTGCAACGGTAGATGATCCGGTGGGCGATGAGGATTTCCTCCCTGATGGCGTCGCCGCGGACGCGTATGTTCGCCTCGTAACGGTGATGGACGTGCGCGTCCGGGCAACCGCATTTGGGGCAGCGGGATTGCCGCCGCGACTCCCAAGCTTCGTAAATCGCGGTCCCTTCGTCGATGATTGGCCCGTCGACTTTGTCGAAGCAATCCGGGTCCAATCCAAAAATGCATAAAAATGCGTTAGAATTCATGTGCCTCCTTTCATTGTTGTTTTTCGGCAAAACTAATATATGAAAAGAGGTTTTTTCATTCATCCAAAAACCGCGAAAGCTTTAACTCTTGGGTTGGTTTCGTGAAAATCGAAACCAACTTAAATGTTAAAGAGCCTTCTTTTACAACAAAAAGCCAAGCCTCGTGCTTGGTTTTTTGATCATTCTTCCGT
>SFUB01000022.1 GCA_004561785.1 bacterium
TAGCAAGAAATCCCCTTCTTCTGAATTTGCTTTTTTAGCTGCCTTTTGAAAAGGGAGGCGATCCCTTTTTCCTGGGACTTTTTGCTTTTATAAATCCGGTAACCAAAGTTTTTGTCGGAGAAACAGTGTCCGGGGACCCTTTGGCTATATCCGCCGAACTCCGAAAGACTGAGGATCCTCTCTCCATCTTGCTTCATATGGATTGGCAAGAAGTAGATGTGGTTCCCAACGAAATCGCCGGCCTTCTGGTCGAACCAGCCACAGTCGGAATCGATAAGCCTGGTGGGATCCTGCTCTTTCAGCCGGGCGGTGAGCCGCACGGAATCGAACTGCCCCCATCCCTCATTAAACAAAACGTAAGCGCAAAGAGACGGAACGTTGTAGAGCAGCTGGGTCAATTGGGGAATCTGCCCTTCGAAGCGGGCCCTTGAGAAGGGGCTTCCTTGGCCAAACCGTTCATGATCTTTTGGCTTGGTGTCTTTAAAGGAATAACGGAGGAAAGGCGCCGTGGCGATTAACCAAGGCTTATAGGGTGCGCCGTTATTCACGAAATCCTGGATAACCAGCATTCCCAAGCGATCGCAATGGTAATACCATCGCATCGGTTCGATCTTAATATGCTTTCGGAGCATGTTGAACCCCATCTTTTTCATGAGGGCAATGTCATCGATCATCGCTTGATCGGAGGGGGCGGTAAGCCCGCCGTCCGGGTAATAGCCTTGGTCCAAGACCCCCTTCATGAGATAGGGCTTGTTGTTCAAAGCGAAATAGACTTTGCCGTTTCGCACCGCTTTGCCGAATTTTCTCATTCCAAAATAGGAGGACACCCTGTCCTGTCCCATTTTGATTTCGACGTCGTAAAGATCCGGGCATTCCGGGGACCAAGGGTGGAAATCGGAGGCAAGGGGCACGAGGAGTTCGCCCTTGGAGTCCGTTTTCCCTAATGCGATTTGGTTGCCTTTATAGGAAATCTTAATCTCGCCACCGCTCGGATTTCCTTCAAACGCTAAGGCAATTCTCACTTGCTTTTCATCAAAAAGAGGGGTGATTTGCAAGGAAACAATTGCTTGATCCGGCAAAACCTCAAACCAGACATTGCCCCAAATGCCCGAGGTCGGAGTATACCAGATTCCCTTGGGATCGTTGCTTTGCTTGCCACGGGGATAAGAGATGGAAGAAGTGTCGTCTTTCACCGAAACAGCAAGTTCATTTATCTCGGTTTGGCAAACGGCCTCAGCTTCGAAAGGCATATAACCGCCTTCGTGATGAAGAAGGAAAACCCCATTCAGATAAACGTCAGCGACTTGGTCAACCGCCTCAAAATGGAACAGAAGCCTTTTGCCAAGCAGATTGGCAGGGATCCGAAAAACCTTCCGATAATGAAGGACGTCGTCCGCGACGACGGTTCTCATGATCCCCGACAAGGGCGTCTCAACCGAAAACGGAACGAGGATCTTCTCCGGATAATTCTCGGGAATCCGTTCGCTTTTGTCGGCTCGGAAATCCCATTCCCCATTCAAAGAGAAATAGGAATTCCTTTTGAATTGAGGCCTGGGGTATTCCGCCCGAGGCGCATCGCGATCGATATTTTTGCCTTCACGAGTCATCATGCTAGGCCATTATAACAGGGATAAATCCATCAAAATGATATAATCAAGCGGGAAAGAAGGATCCTTATGAGACTTCAAGAAATTCAAAAATCCATCCACGAGGAAGGCGCGGACGCATGGGTTCTCGTCGATTACGAAAATAGGAACCCAGTCGTCGCTCAGCTATTGCTTCACAAAATGCTGACGCGGAAAATCGTCCTCATCCTCCCAAAAGATGGGAAAGGTCAAATCATTTGCCACTCCATCGACGAAGTGTTTCTCCGTGGCGAAGAGATCAAAAAGAATTTCGATCTCCACATTTATAAAACCTGGCAGGAGATGCTAGACCAAGAAAAAGCAATCCTTTCGGGCTACAAAACCGTCTTGATGGATTACTCGGAAAACGGGCTTTTGATGCGCGTGGCTTTAGCGGATTTCGGCTCGGTTGATTTTGTCAAGAAACTGGGATTGGAAGTTAAATCCAGCATGAACGTTTTGCAGGCAATAACAGCGAGAATTACTGAAAAAGGCCGCGATTTGCAAAGAAAAGCATGCAAAATTGCCTTAAAAATCAAGGATGAGGCCTTTGAAAAGATCCGTGACGATATCCTGGCAAAAGGCGAAAGCGACGAATATGAAATTCAACAATTCATCTGCGATCGCTTCCATCAGGAAGGAATGGTTTACGACGACCCCCCGATCGTCGCCATCGGCCAAAACGCGAACGACCCGCATTACGGGCCGACGAAGGAAATCCACTCCTCCATCCGAAAAGGGGACCTCGTCCTCATCGACATGTGGGCGAAATACACTGACGAGGAAGCCGTCTATGCCGACATCACCTGGATGGCTTATGTCGGAAGCACCGTCCCAAGCGTTTACGCAGATCGCTTTGAAATCGCTAAACGCGCTAGAGATGGGGTCATCGAATTCCTGAAGGAAAATCTCCCCATACGAAAAGTCGCGGCTTATGAGGCCGATGACGTTGCGAGACGAATCATTTCGGAAGCCGGGTATGGAGACTATTTCATCCATCGCGTTGGTCACAACATCGCCGCCGACGTATCCCCCCACGGCCCCGGGGCGAACTTAGACGATTATGAAACCAAAGACGAACGTTGCCTCCTCGATCAAACATCCTTCTCGGATGAACCGGGGATCTATGCGCCCGACTTCGGCGTCAGAACGGAAACGGATTTGTTTAACGATAACGGCGTGTTGCTCGTCGTAGGCGGGCTTCAAGACGAGGTCGTTCCGCTTCTTAAATAAGAGAAAGCGGGGACCCGGATGGCCTCCGCTTTCCTTTACATGACTTTTGCTTTATAGCCCGCTTTCTTAACGGCTTCCAAAAGCTGATCATCGGACACTTCATTCACTTCGACGGTGGCTTTCCCCTGTTCGAGGCTCACCTCCACGGAAGCGACCCCAGGAATGCTTTGAAGCGCATCTTTGACGTGAGCGGCGCAATGCTCGCACATCATCCCGGAGATCTTAAGTTCTTTCTTCTCCATGGCTATTTCTCCTTTCCCCTCGGATAAGTTGAAGAGGCTTTGGTTAGGGACGATGGCTTTTTTTCGAAGCAAAGAGCCGTTCCCTTTGTATAGATGATAAAGATTGAGTCGAAGCGCATTGACCACGACGCAGACCGAGGACAAAGCCATCGCGGCCGCCCCGTACCAAGGCTTCAGCTTTGCTAGTCCAAGCGCGGAGAAAGCCCCGGATGCGATCGGGATCATGATGAGGTTGTAGAAGAACGCCCAGAACAAATTCTCTTTGATGTTCAGCAAAGTCCTTCTCGACAAGCGGATGGCGGCCACCGCATCGAGTAACGTTCCCTTCATGAGGACGACGTCAGCCGAATCGATGGCGATGTCGCTTCCGGCCCCGATCGCGATGCCCACATCGGCGCTTGTGAGAGCCGGAGCGTCGTTGATCCCATCGCCGATCATGGCGACCTTCCCCTGCTTCTTAAGTTCCTCGATCCATGCCAATTTGCCCTGAGGCAAAACGTCGGCTTTGAAGCATTCGATGCCCGCTTGTTTGGCGATGTAAGAGGCCGTCCTCTCGTTATCGCCTGTGAGCATCACGGGAGTGAGGCCAAGGGACTTCAGCTCCGCGACGGCCTGAACAGAGTCTTTCTTCAAAACATCCGCCACGGCAAGGATACCCAAGACACGCTCCCCTTTGGCGAAATAGAGCGGGGTCTTTCCTTGGTCCGAGAGGCGGTTCCCCTCATCGATCCATTCCTTTTTAAGGCCAAACCCATCCCGAAAGAGAGTGGGTTTGCCAGCGAGGCATTTCACCCCAGCGACGTTCCCCTGAACCCCAAAGCCGGGCAATGCGGAGAATCCCTCCACGGGCAAGACGGCAACGCCCCGTTTTTCCGCCTCCGCCCGAATCGCCTTGGCCAAAGGGTGTTCCGATAAGGATTCAAGGGCATAAGCAATGGACAAAAGTTCTTCTTCGTTTGCGCCTTCAAAAGGGCAAACGTCGGTCACGACAGGAGCCCCGTTGGTCAGGGTACCCGTCTTGTCCAAGACCACGAAATCAATTTTCCCGGTTTCCTCCAAAGAAGAGGCGGTTTTGAACAAGATCCCGTTCTTCGCCCCTTTCCCGGATCCAACCATGATGGCGACGGGCGTAGCAAGCCCCAAAGCGCAAGGGCAGGCCACCACAAGCACGGAAATCGCGCGTTCCAGGGAATAGGCAAAGCGGTCATCGAAAGGCGAGCCTAGGGAAGCGATATAATCCCCACCCAAGACAATCCAGCCCAAGAAAACCAATAAGGCGATGCCAAGAACCGTGGGAACGAAGATGCCGGAGACCTTGTCCGCCAAACGGCTGATTTTTGTCTTCGTCATCGAAGCTTGTTCAACCATCTTTACGATTTGATGAAGGGTCGTTTCTCCCCCGACGCGTGTTGCTCGGCAAGTGAGAGCGCCGTTTTGGTTGATCGTCGCAGCGGATACCTTATCCCCTTTCGTCTTGTCTACCGGCGCGCTTTCACCGGACAAAGCGGATTCATCCACGCAGCTAAAACCTTCTAACACAACCCCGTCCACCGGGAAAGATTCGCCCGGCCTAACCACGAAAACATCGGAGATTTGCACGAATTCCGCCGCAACAGTGACTTCTTTTCCGTCTTTGATGACATGGGCTTCCTTCGGGGCAAGGCCCATAAGCGATTTGATCGCGTTCGTGGTTTTCCCTTTGGAATAGGATTCAAGCACCTTCCCGATGGTGATCAAGGTGGGCACCATCCCCGCGGTCTCGAAAGTGAGGCCCATGGATTTCATCATGATCGCATGCCAGCCTTCCGCGTTCATCTCCGGCTCAAGCATCCCCGCCATCATGAACAAAACGACGAAGCCATAAAGGTAAGAGATGCCGCTGCCAAGGCAGACCAAGGTGTCCATGTTTGGCCCGCCGTGGATCAGAGCCTTGAACCCGGACGCGAAGAAGGCCCGGTTGATCAAAAGCAAAGCGCTCGAAAGAATCAATTGGAGCAATCCAAAATAAAATGGATTCTCGCCGATGACTCCTAAAGGCCAGCCCCAGGAGCTATTCATATAACCCATGGAGAAATAGAAAAGAGGAACGAGAAGTACAAGGCTGGCGATCAATCTCCGGAGAAGCTTCGGGGTCTCTTTATCTTCGAAATCCTCTTGGCCCTTTTTCTTGGTCTCGCCGCCGGGCAAAGAAGCCCCGTAGCCGGATTTAGCGACCGCTTCGCAGATCTTCTCTTCCGTCGCCGGGAGTTCATAGCTGACCAGCATGGAATTGGTAAGAAGGCTAACGCTGACCTCTTTCACCCCCTTCACCGCGGACACGGCTTTATGAACATGCGCAGAGCAGGAAGCGCAGGTCATGCCGGTGACATCAAATCTCTGGTTCAATTTCATACAATCTCACTTCAATTTTTTGATCAGTTCCATGGTCTCTTCCATGACCCCGTCTTTACCGGCCAAAACGTCATCCTTCACGCAGGATTCAAGGTGAGAATGAAGAATCACATATCCGAGGGATTGGAGAGCTTTTTCCGCTGCCGCCACTTGGATCAAAACATCGCCGCAATAACGGTCTTCCTCAATCATCGAGGCGATTCCTTTCAGCTGCCCCTGGATCTTTGCGATCCGGGCCGTCAGGTCTTTCTTTTGCTTTTCATCGCGAGGCGTATGCTTCTTTTTCGCGCAGCAAGCGCATTCCTTCTCAGGCATTCTTATACCCCCCTAGGGTATTTAAATCATAAACCGATTCTTTTTTCTATCAACGGAAAAAGGCTCCCCTTGTTAGAGGAGCCTCATGGTTTTTGGGTTATTCTTCTTCCTTGGTTGCATCGATGATCTGCGGCTTGAAGGCGAAATTCTTCGAGCTCTTCGCCGCGGAGATGGCGCGATCTTTGGTCGGATAGGATTCGCCCATGACGAGCACAGCTCCATTATCGGCATAAACCACGAATTGGAAGCGGCCCATCTTATCGCTGGTGATGGTCACATCCGAGGAGGAGAACTTCTTGTTTGCCTTTTCCAGCGCGCCGGTCACGCCCGCTTTGGTGGTGTAAGCCGCGGTCGCGAAGAGGAGCTGCCCGTTGTTGGCCAGCAAACGGCCGCGGAACTTCTTCGACTCATCGATATAGATTTCGAATTTGCCTTTGTCGCTTCCGTCCTCCTTGCCGAGGTCGATCCTCCATTCGCGGACCTCGTTCTCGGGAATCTCATCCAAATCGATGATCTTGTCGGATTGATAGAACTTATCGACGGAGCTGAGGGCGGATTGGGCGGAATTGGAGTCCTTATAGAACTCCCCGGCGACGATGAGGCGGGAGTCGTTCTTGGTGAAGATCCGGAACTGCGCATAGCCCTTCTTGTCGATGAAGATCTTGGAGAGGCCTTCGGAGACGTTCTTCTTCAGGGTTTCGATCCCTTTCTTAGCGCCATCCCTGGTTTTGTAGCCATTGGAGACAATGAGGATTTCGCCGTTGTTGGCTTTGAGACGGTATTTGTAGAAACCGGCTTCCGGGAAGACCTCATACTTCCCTTGAACTTTGTTAGCGGCTTTCGGACTGGTTTTTTTCGCATCGGCTTTCATATTTTGTTCCTCCTTTTTGGTTTTATCTTGAACGTTCTCGTCGCTCGGTTTCGACTTCTCTTGAGTTTTTTCTTCCTCCTTGGGAGAGTCAACCGGTTCTTCTTTTTTCTCAAGCTCGGTTTTAGAAGCGGGCTTCGGTTCTTCTTTTGGCTCCGGCTCCGGTTTCTCTTGAACGGGCTTCTCTTCCGAAACGGGTTCGGGTTTTTTCTCTTGGGCCGGCTCGGCTTCTTTTTCTTCTTCCGCCGGCTCTTCGGTTTTCACCTCTTCCGCGGGTTTTTCCGCCGCAGGTTCTTTTTTGGCTTCGGGGATCGAAGCAGGCAGCGGGACGAGCTTAATTTCTTCCTTCTCTTGGCCTTTGAAAAGGAAAGGAAGGATCCCAGCGATGATGGCAAGCAAAGCCAAGACGATCGCCATGCCAAACGCGCCTGAGTTTTTGCGTCCGAAGAACAAGTAGCTGGAAAGCAGGAAGACGAAGAACACCCCGCAAAGCAAGGATGCGGCATCCAGCCAAAGATAAACGCCCTTCTTTTTTAAGGACCCCAGCACCGTCATCACGAGGACATAGGCGATGCCAGCATAAACGACGATACCCGAAAGCAAATACGCTTTCCCGGCTTTCTGGAAGCCTAAAAGGGCCCCCATAGCCTCCATGGAGAAGTACTCCCCCATCGTCCCGGACGCCAGGAACGGGATGAAAGAGCAAACGATCGCGACGAGGCACACCGCCCCGAAAAGGATCGCAAGGAGTTTTGAATGGTTTTTAGTACTCATAAAATGAACCTCTTAAGGCCCATTGTACTAGTTCTTTTTGATTTGTCACGCGTAGGCGCACGCATACTTCAAAAGCACACGGGGCGTGTATTTGTTTTCGAGAAAAGGTCAAATCCCGTTAGGGTTCTTCTTTTGGAAACGGTAGGCGTCTTTGCAGGCGTCGACCACGTTGAATCTAGACCTCCAATGGAGTTCTTTCTCCGCTTTGGCGACATCCGCGAAGTTCTCCGCCACATCCCCGCTTCTCCTGGGGTCGATGACATAAGGGACTTTGATTCCGTTGGCTTCCTCGAACGCATGGACGAGTTCCAAAACGGAGGTCCCTTTCCCCGTTCCAAGGTTATAAACCACCAAGCCGGGCTTATCCTCAAGCCTCTTCAAGGTAGCCACATGGCCCTCAGCCAAATCGAACACATGGATGTAATCGCGGATCCCGGTCCCGTCGCGGGTCGGATAATCGTCGCCGAAAACATGAAGTTCTTTCCGTTTGCCGACGGCCACTTGGCAAATGTAGGGCATGAGGTTATTGGGAATGCCGTTAGGATCTTCCCCAAGCAGACCGCTTGGGTGAGCGCCGATGGGGTTGAAATAACGAAGCAAAGCGATGTTAAGGCTCGGATCGGCTTTTTGGGCATCCTCGAGGATCCTCTCGATCATGATCTTGGTCTCCCCGTAAGGATTGGTCGCGTTCCCCACGGGATCCTCTTCCTTCAAAGGGACCCTCTTGGGGACGCCATAAACGGTCGCGGAGGAAGAGAAAACAAGATTCTTCACGCCGAATTCCCGCATCAAAAGAAGCAGATTCAGGGTGGATTCGAGGTTATTGGAATAATACTCGATCGGCTTCGACACGCTTTCGCCGACGGCTTTGAGACCCGCGAAATGAATAACCCCGTCGATCGTTTCTTTCTCAAAGACGTCGCGGAAAGCCGCCAAATCGCAGCAATCCGCCTTGTAGAAAACGGGGCGGGTTCCCGTGATGGTCTCGATGCGATCCACCACCTCTTCCTTAGAGTTGGAGAGATTGTCGACGAGAATAGGGCGATAACCGTTTTCGAGGAGGGCGATCGCGGTTTCGGATCCAATGAACCCGGTCCCGCCGGTAACGAGGATATTTTTCATTTTTTCTTCCTTTCAGCCTTTGGTTTATCCGTTTTGCTTGGGGCTTTTTTGGGTTCTTCTTCCGCGGGAGCCTTCTTGGTTTTCGAAGCGGCGATCCGCTTGGCTTCCTTTTTGGCCATGCGCTCATCGTGATGCGTCGGTTTATTCGATTCTTCGGCCTTCTTCCGCCCTTTTTCTCCGTGCATGTCAGCGCGGAGGGCGGAGATAATGGAGTCCGAGATCAGCTTGTTAGCCTGAGATTGGATAGCAAGCCGGAGGGCGATGAAGCCGAGGGTAGCCCGGGCGTCTTCTTCGGCCTTCTTCTTGTTTTTGGTTTTCTGAGAAGCGTAGTGCCTAGCGGTCGAGTCCACGTGGAAGAGGGTCTTCTTCGCGGTTTCGGAGAGGATCGAATTCTCCATCCTCGCCCAGAAGGCGTAGAGTCTTCCTTTATCCACGGAAACATGGTTATCGAGTTCCAGCAGCAAGGACATGTCCGCCATCGAGATGGTGGATTTCATGAGGCAGATGGCCATGAGGTAGCCGATTTGTTCCTTGGAGTAACGCTTCTTCACGGGGAGGTCGATCATTTTGGCCTTCACGTAGTTGTTGACCATGAAGGAGGTCAGCATCTTCTCTTGGTTGAGAGTCAGGCAATCCAAGGTCGTATTGATGTATTTGAGGACCTGCTCCATGTACAGTTCGATGTTTGGGAGCTCTTTGTATTCAGGGAAAGCGAAGTCAGAAACGCCCTGAAGATATTGTTTGAGTTCTTCGATTTCCTTGTCCATGGGTTACCTCTTTTTGATTTCTTCCTGGAGGGTTTTCGAAACCGCGGCAGGGTTGACCTTCCCTTTGCTGAGTTTCATGACTTGGCCGACTAAGAAGCCGATGGCACGGTCTTTGCCCGCTTTGAAGTCGGCGATCGATTGAGGATTTGCATCCAAAACCTGGGTGACGAAAGACAAGACTGCCCCTTCATCGTTGGACTGCTTCTCGAGTTTCAACGCCTTCCTCGCCTCTTCGGCGCTGCCGCCGTGTTCAAGGACGTAGGAGAAAACCTGCATCGCCTGCTTGTGGGTGAAGCCATCCTCCTGGAGGTTGCAGATGTCCTTAAGGGTCTCTGCCTCCATGGGGAACGAAGCAATCCCGATTCCGTTTTTGTTGAGGTAGGAATTGACTTCGACGATCAGGAAATTGGCCACGGTCTTCGCCGATTTGGCGCCGGCCAAGGCTTTTTCGAAATAAAGGGCCATCGAAAGATCGGAAAGGATGATGGAAGCGTCCGTGTCCGAGAGTCCCGCCTTGAGATAGCGGGCTTTTTTGGCATCATAAAGCTCAGGGCAGGTATCGATCGCATTTTGGACGAATTCATCGGACAAGGCGATCGGGGCGATGTTCGGCTCGCAGAAATACTTGTAATCCACCGCGTCCGTCTTGACCCTCATGAGGACCGTTTTGCCGCTTGCTTCGTCAAAGCGGCGAGTCTCTTGCTGAACCGGGGTCCCGGTGAGCAAGCAGGCGCTTTGGCGGGCAATTTCGTAGTCGAGGGCCTGCTCGATGTTCTTGATGGAATTGAGATTTTTGATCTCCACCTTCGTGCCGAAGGCTTCTTGCCCGAAGGGGCGGAGGGAGACGTTCACGTCGCAGCGGAGGGACCCTTCCTCCATCTTGCCGTCGCTTGTAAGGGAGTAAACGACGATGTTGCGGATGGCCTCGACGTAATGCATGGCCTCCGTTCCGGAACGGATATCCGGGAGAGAGACGATCTCAACAAGCGGGGTCCCCGCGCGGTTGTAGTCCAAAAGGGAGCAATCCGAGAGGTGGAGCTGCTTGCAGGTATCCTCCTCCATGTGGATCCTCTCGATGCGGATGCGCTTGACGTTGCCATCTTTATCGAGGATATCCACGTACCCGTTGCTGCCGATCGGGCGGCGTTGCTGGGTGATTTGGAAACCCTTTGGAAGGTCGCTGTAGAAGTAGTTTTTGCGGTCGAAATAAAGCGTGTGGTCGATGGTCATGTGCAAAGCATTAGCCACGCGAATCGCATTGATGACGGCTTGTTTGTTGACCCGCGGCATGGTGCCTGGATAGGCCATGTCGAAGGGGGTCACCTCCGTATTGGGCTCTCTGGAGAAAGAGTTGGGCGAAGAGGAGAACATCTTGCTCTTCGTCTTCATCTGGACGTGGATCTCAAGTCCGATGATCGCTTCGAAATTCATAAATTGCCCTCCTTTTCGTTGACCGTGGAAAGTCCTTCCAATCCGGTTATCTCCTCAAACCGCTTGGCGACGCCGTAGAGTTCTTTTTCCGCAAAGGCGCGACCCATGAAATTGATTCCGAGGGGCAATCCGTTTTCCATGCCCAGGGGCAAAGTGAGGGATGGAAGCCCAGCGAAATTGCCGAGAGCCAAATGGTTGTCGGCGATCAGGTATTCGTTGGAAAGCTTATCCGAAGCACCGTCGAGCCTGCTCGCAATGGAGGGGGCGGCGGGGACAAAGATGAAGTCATAATCGGAAAGGATCTGATTGACCCGTTCCACGATTTTCGCGCGGTTCCTCTGAGCGCGCAGGAAAAGGTCTTCCTGGTTCTCCCTCATGAGGGCGAAGCTGCCGATGACGAAGCGGCGTTTGATGAGCTCGGAGAAGCCTTTTGTCCTGGCGTTGAACATGACCTCTTGATAGGTCTTGCCGCCATAGAAGGGGCCGAATTTGATGCCATCGAGATTGGCGTCGTTGCTCGTGGCTTCGGCACAGGAAATGACAATGTAGGTCGCGTAGACGGATTGGAGGAGGTCCATCCCGAAGGAAATTTTCTCCACCACCGCCCCTTCTTGCTTCATCTTTTCGACGGAAGAGGCGAACAAACCGAGAAGGTGCTCATCGGAAATCGAATCGACGATTTCCTTCAAGACGGCGATCTTCTTGCCCTTGAGAGGGGCTTTGAGATCGCCGGTGTAATCCTCCACCGGCTTGAAGGAGGAGGTGAAATCCATGTCATCGCGTCCCGAAAGGGCATTCAGCAAGATCGCGGAATCCTCGACCGAGCGGGTGAAGAAGCCCACGTGGTCCAAGCTCGGGGCGAAGGGGAAAAGCCCGTAGCGGGAAACCCTTCCCCAGGTGGGCTTCATGCCGACCAAGCCGCCAAAGGAGGCGGGTTTGCGGACGGAATCGCCCGTATCCGACCCCAAAGCGAAAGGAACGATGCCGGAGGCGACCGCGGCGGCGCTGCCGCAGCTGGAGCCGCCGATCATGCGGGTATGAGTCGGGTCATAGGGGTTGTAGGTGATCCCCTTGTGCCCGGTGGTCCCGGTTCCACCCATTGCGAGTTCGTCCATCGTCGATTTGCCGATGAGGACGCATTTGGCCGCTTTGAGTTTGGCGATGACGGTCGCGTCGAATAGAGGAACGTATCCATTCAAAACGTTGCTGGAGGCCGTGGTCTCAATGCCCTTCGTGGAGAAATTGTCCTTCGCGACGAAGGGAATGCCCCAAAGAAGGTTATCCGCTTCGGGCTCGATCAAAGTCGAGGCAAATTCCAAAGCCTCTTTCTCAAGGATTTTCTCAAAGGCGTTGTCTTGGCTCGCCTTGGCCCTGGCAAGGGCCTCTTTGGCAAGCTCAAGAGGGGTCGTCTTCTTAGCCACCAACGCTTCGTGGATCGCGACGATCCCGCAATCTAGGTAACTCATCATCCCACCACCTTCGGCAGTTTGATCTGCCCATCTTCTTTCGAGCCGGCATTGGCAAGCGCCTCGTCTCTATTAAGGGGTGCGCTAGGAACATCTTCCCGAAGGAAGGAATTCTCGCAGGGGAAGGGAAAGGTCATCGGCTCATAGGACTCAAGGCCCTGGATTTCGCCGATTTTCTCCATCTGGCGGGCCAAGATGCCGAATTCCTCCAACAACGTTTCGTATTCTTTCTCACTCATCGTGAAAAGAAGACGATGGGCCGCGTCCTTAAGCACATCCATCGTGATTTCTTTCATTCGTTTACCTCACAACTTAATCTTTAGATTACCGCCGTATTATAGGCGATATTTCGTCTTCATTACTAGGAAACCCCCTCAAGAGTTCCTCAGAGTGGAAAGATGGCTCATGGCCTCTTCCTCATCCATCACTTTGATTCCGAGATCCTGCGCTTTGGTCAATTTGCTTCCGGCGTCGGATCCGGCAATAACGGCATCGGTCTTTTTGGACACGGATCCGGACACTTTGGCCCCAATGCCTTCGAGGATCGAAGTCAATTCGGATCGGGTGTAATGCTCCAAAGCCCCCGTGAGCACGACCGTCTTCCCATAGAAGTAGTTATTCACGTCGACTGAGTCGGTGCCCAGGTAGTCGAAGTTGACCCCCTGCTCTTTAAGACGGGACAGCATCGTGAGATTGGATTCGTCGTGGAAATAGGAATAAAGGCTCTTCGAAACGACGGGGCCAATGTCCGGAAGTTTCAGATAATCCTCTTCGGTCAAGGAGTAGAACGCCTCGAGGTTGCGGAATTTCCGGGCCAGGGACTTTGCCGTCTTGGATCCGATTTCCTTAATGCCAAGTCCGAACAGCAGCCTTTCAAGCGATTTCTTTTTTGAACCCTCGATGGCAGTGGTCAAGGAAGTCAGGCTCTTTTCGCCCCAGCCATCCAGCTCTTTGATGCGAGAAACGTGATTATAAAGTTGGTAGACGTCCGGGATATCTTTCAGGAAACCCTCGTTGAACAGTTCCTCCACGACCGCATCGCCCATGCCGTCGATATCCATCGCGTCGCGGCTGGAGAAGTGGATCAAGGCTTCGATCTTCCGGGAAGCACAGTTGGGGTTCAGACAATAATGGAGCCCCTGGACTTTGGTGAGTGGGGCGCCGCAGACGGGGCAAGTCTCGCTCATCTCAAAGGGGATTTCGCTCCCGTCCCTTCTTTCTTTGACGGGCCTCACCACTTCCGGGATGACGTCTGCCGCTTTTCGCAGCACGACGTAGTCCCCGATCATCAGACCTTTGTCTTTGATGAAGTCCTCGTTGTTCAACGTCGCCCTCTGGACCAGGCTTCCCGCCACGCGGACGGGTTCGAGGACGGCGTTGGGGGTGATCCTTCCCGTGCGACCCACGGAAAGGAAGATGTCGGTGAGCTTCGTAATCACTTCGGTGGGCGGGAATTTATAAGCCGTCGCCCATTTCGGAGTTTTGGCGGTATATCCCAAAATATCGTAATCATCGATATTGTCCACCTTGAATACCAAGCCGTCGATGTCATAGCCAAGGAGCGGCCTCTTTTCGGTGTATTCGCGGATATAGGCAAGCAATTCCTCAACCCCGTGGAGGCGTTTCCTCTCGTGGTTGGTCTTGAATCCAAGGGTATCCAGATAATCCAAGGAATCGCTATGGACCCGATAGCCGAGTTCCCTCGCGTTCACTAGATAATACCAAAAGGCATCGAGGCCGCGCTGAGCGGCGATGCTGGAATCCAGCTGGCGGATCGATCCCGCGGCCGCATTCCTGGCATTCGCGAAAAGAGGTTCCCCATTGGCTTTTCTTTTCGCGTTCAGGGCCTCCAAAGAGGCTTTCGGCATGAAGACCTCGCCGCGGACCTCCAAAGGACGGGTTTCTTTGATGTGAAGCGGAATGGAGGGGATGGTGATGACGTTCTGGGTAACGTCCTCCCCCATGACCCCATCCCCGCGGGTGACGCAATATTGCAGTTCCCCTTTGTCGTAAACCAAGCTCATCCCGAGACCATCGATTTTGACTTCGCCCATGTAATCGATCACGTCCCGATGAAGGGCTTCGCGGACCTTTCGGTCGAAATCGCGGACCTCGTCTTCGTTATAGACGTTCCCCAAAGAAAGCATCAGGCGTTTATGGGGGATTTTCTTGAATTCGGAGACGACTTGCCCGCCGACTCTTTGGGTGGGGCTGGATTTGAACTTGAGATCAGGGAACTCGGCTTCGAGCATTTGCAGCTCATTCATCGCCCGATCGAATTCCGCGTCGCTGACGGAAGGGTTGTCCTTAACGTAATACTCGTAATTCCAACGCTCCAATTGCTCGGTCAGAGCTAATACGCGTTGTTTGGCTTCGTCGTGGTTCATGCTTCTCCTCCTTTTTTGGAAATCCTATGGAGCATGGGGTGAGTCCCCAATAGCGTCTTTTTCTCGCCGGAATCAAACAAGACGACGATGATTCCGCTCCCGATGATGTCCAAGATGACGCCTTCGCCGAATTTATCGTGCGCCAAGCGATCTCCCTTCGACCAGTCGGTGATCCCGTTGCTAGGGGCGGGCGTGGGCTTCGGTTTGACCGGCTCCGGTTTCTTCTCAAACGGCGAGATCGCGTCTCCGTCGCTGAAGAAACTTCTCACGTCGCTATAGCGGCTGCCCGGGCGATTGGACCAGGTGATGTGCTCTTTTCTGGGACGATAGGGGGTCGCATAAGCGGATTTGAAGAGATCTTCTTTTGGGAATTCAAGCTTGCTCTCCTTGAAAAACTGGCTAGGGACAGCGTGGGAATCGGTGACGTAGGAATACCCGGAATTCGAAGTCATGAAGAGGCGCTTCTTGGCGCGGGTCATGGCGACGTAGCAAAGGCGCCGCTCCTCTTCCATGCCGTCGTCTCCCCTTTCGTCCGTGCTTCTCACGGAGGGGAAAGATCCTTGGTTCATGCCGATGATGAAAACGTTATCAAATTCCAACCCTTTTGCTACGTGAATGGTCATCAAGGAAACGTAATTGCCCCCATTCATATCGTCTTGGGAAGTCAAAAGAGAGACATTTTGCAGGTATTCGGCGAAACTGGAATCGGGATTTGCGGAGATATAGTGGTTGATATCGTCGAAGAGGGCGTTGACGTTGCCTGCGCGGTCCTCGTCGAGCCCTTGGTCTTCGGTGATGTATTGGTAATAGCCAAGGTTGGTGATGAAGTCTTTCAACACCGATCCATAGGTCTCAAGATTTTCCGCGAGTTTCTTCTTGCATTCCTCCATCTTGATGATGAGGGCGTTGATTTGGTTCACGGCCCTAGAAGGGACGTCGTCATGGTCGTAATGCTCAATGTCCTGGCAGAAAGAGTATTCGGAAACCCCGTTCTCCGCGGCGTGGTTGCGGATCTTCTCCACCGTGCCTTCGCCGATGTTGCGTTTGGGGACGTTCACGATCCGCTCGAAAGAAACATCGTCCAAAGGATTGAGCAGCAACCGGAAATAAGCCAAGACATCTTTGACTTCCTTCCTTTGGTAGAACCTCAATCCGCCGAAGATGCGATAAGGAATGCCATGCTGGGCAAATTCGCTTTCGAAGGGCCTCGTCAGATAGGAAGCGCGGTAGAGAACGGCGATGTTCCTATAATCGCCATCCTCGGCCAAGGAGGCGATTTTCTCGATAACCCATTTGGCTTCATCGGTTGCCTCGTTGAAACGCTTCAAAGTGACGGGGCTCCCATCTCCTTGCTCGGTGAACAAGGCCTTGGGGACCCTCTTCTTATTGTGGGCAATCAGCTCATTGGCCGCCCCAAGGATGTTGCCGGTGGAACGGTAGTTCTCGTTTAGAATGATATCCTCATAGTCGGGGAAATTCCGTGGGAATGCCAAAATGATTTCTTGGTTGGCGCCCCTCCAGGTATAAATGGTCTGGTCCGGATCGCCGACGACATAAAGATTGGTTTCCGGGGTCATCAGCAGTTTGATGAGTTCATATTGCTGATCGTTGGTGTCCTGAAATTCGTCGATGAGAATGTGAGAGAAGCGGCGGCTCCATTTTTCTCGGATATGCTCATCGCTTTTCAGAATGCGAACCGTTTGAAGAATTAGATCATCGAAGTCAAAGGCGTACATAGCCGCCTTCTTTTTCTCGTATTCCGCGTAGATCTCGAAGCATTCCCTTTCGTTAAAGAAGCCGGAGCCGTTCAACGTAATGTCCTCGGGATAAATCCCCTTTCCTTTTTGCGAGCGGAGATAGTGGAGGGCCTGCTTCACCAGCGGATCGCTCTTTTTCAGCCCTTTGTCCGCGGCAATTCCTTTGACCAGTTTCTCTTGGTCATCTTCATCAAAGATGGTGAAAGAAGAAGGGTATCCCACCGCATCCGCTTCTTTGCGGAGGAAGCGAGAGCAAAAGCTGTGAAAGGTGAAAACGGAAAGGAAATAAGAGGCTTCCGGGACGAGCTTAGCAACCCTATCCTTCATTTCCTGAGCGGCTTTGTTGGTGAAAGTGACGGCGAGGATTGAATAGGGATCCACGCCGTTCCTCTCCAAAAGATAAGCGATTCGATAAGTCAGAACGCGCGTTTTTCCGCTGCCAGCGCCGGCGATGATGCGGACGTGCTGAGAAGAGGTCTCAACCGCTTGAAGCTGAGAGGAATTCAATAAGGAAGAATAGTCGATTGCCATACTCCATTATTCTACCTTTTGCAGGGCTCTTTATAAATAAAGAGAAGTCGGATTTTAATAGGAAAAGGCCTCTTGTTAGCGAGAGGCAAGAGGCCTGGAAGGAGCGGCTTCTCTGGAAAGGAGAGAGAGATTACGGAGAAGCCTCTTCACCACTTCTCTAAAGGAGCATTTCCAATTTCTCCCAATCTTTTTTAAAAACGAGAGGAGAAATGGGTACAATGTCGGCATGGCCTTCTTCCAAAAGAAAGAAACCCCAGCGGAGAACATCTCCTTCTGCGCCATCGCGACCGCTTTCGACGCGCTTCTTTCCTTGGTTGGAGCTTTGCTCCCCCTATCGGCGATCTTCACCATGCTGATCGCGCCGCTTATTGCCTCTTTGGTAGCGTATTTTTGCAAAAAACGATACCACGCCCTCTATGTTTTTGCCGCCTTGGGCATCTCAATTGCCGTCTCGGCATGGGACTTCCAAGCCGCTTTGTTCTATTTGCTCCCCTCCCTTCTCTCCGGAATCGCCTATGGATACGGAGTTCGAAAAAACATCCCGCCTTGCCTCTCTGTTTTCTTGGCCTCGGTCATCCAATTCGCCTTTTTCTTTTTTTCCTATTATCTAGTTCGTCTCATCTATCAAATCGACATGGCCGAAACCCTTTTGTCCCTGTTCCGAAAGGAGCCTTCTGCCTTCTCCAATATTGCCTTCCCCTTGATGGGCCTTTCCTATTCCTACGCCGCAAGCGCCCTTTCGCATCTATTTTTCTCGATCGTCTCCCCAAA
>SFUB01000023.1 GCA_004561785.1 bacterium
GAGCCTCCTGAGAAGGAAAGGTATGCCACGTCTTCCAAATCGTATTTTTCCGCCATCGCCCTTATCGCTCCGACCCTATCGGCGATAGCAAATTCCGTTTCTTTCATATCATCATCTCCAAAGCGACTATTGCTTGACGAACACAATGCCGTTGATGATTAACGTGTCGATGTCGTCTTTGAAATCGTTCATTGTCGAATTCCTTTCTTGAAGATCATTTCATTGAATATGTCCACGAGCACGTCCACCACGATGGAATCGCCTGCGCAATGCGTGATGGCGGCGTCGCTCATGCCTATCGCGCGCATGGCCTCCTCGTCCTCATCCCCGAAGCCCATGAGCCTCATGCATTCCAAAGGCGTGAGCTTCCTTATGCGGTGCTTCTGAAGCGTGGCTATCAGACCCGTTGCGCATATCGTCGGTGATGAGCCCTTCGCCACGGTACCCCTACCGCCTTTGCGGGTGCGCACGACTATCCCATCTCCTTCCATGGCCTCCAAATATCCTTTCAGCGTCGCGTCTTTGATTTTCACGCGCAATGGGAACGCCATGCCGGCTGAGCGGTCGGCGCGCGTGGCAAGCGTTGGGGAGATGTCGTCAAACACCGTGCATTTGAACATGTTTGCGAATTGATGCGCGCGCACTTCAGGCGCTTCGTAAAGCATGCACTTCAGGAATCTCTCCGACAGGTCGTATTTCGCCGGAGGGTCTGGTTCGAGGAAGTCTGAAAGCCCCTTATCGAGTTTTCGTTTTTTGGGGAACGAGTATCCGAACTCACCCAACGTGGACACCATAAAGCATCTCCTCCTCCTTTGCGGTATGCCGTGGTCTAGGGCGGACACGATAGCAGGATAATTCCGGTACCCCATGGATTCCAAAGAAGACAACCACGCGTTCCATGCGGAGAAGTTCTCCTTTTGGCACACTTGGGGCACGTTCTCCATAATCAGCACGTCCGGCCTCTCTCTCTCTCTCTCGAGCTCAAGCAATATCCTCTCGACCTCCCACAGCAATCCGGAGCGCGTGCCGGAGCCTTTCTCCATACCGGCGCGGTTTCCTGCTCCGGATAGGTCTTGGCAAGGGAAGGAATAGGACATGATGTATGCGTGCTCTCGCGCTCCCTCTTTCTCAATGCCCAAATCCTTTGGGTGCACTCTCGACACGTCCGGAACGAGGTCTTTGCAAGCCTTCATGGCCGAGGCGATCTCCCTTAGGGCTTTCGTGCCAATGCGTGCGCGCCTTTCGTCCGAAATCGGCTCATTGTAGTTTTGGGACACGCCTGCGGTGAACGCCACGAGCTCGTCTTTGCCCATGCAGTCCGCGCTTCCATCGTCCCCGCGCCACCCATCATGGATGGCTGCGTAGGCCTTGATGGACGGGATGGCCCACTCCACCAATCTCCATCGCTCGAAGTCCACACCAAGCCTCTCTAAGGCTTTTGCCTGGGAGCCTATGCCCCCGAACAATTCTATGAGGCGGATTGGCTTATCGATCCTGATGGGCGGAAGCGACGCTCCGAACAAGTTCAATTGCTCCGCATTCGTTTTCTTCATAGCCATTTCACTTTAGGCTCTCCTTCATAGCCTTTCCTCCATATGAATCAGCAATAGCATACCGCGCTGCTTCCGGAGAAATCGTCCTTGGAAGAGCAAGATTGCCTTTTGACGAACACCCAAACCCGCAGGGGGGGTCTTTCACATGGATCTCATCGAAGCGCCTTTGCCCTTCCAGGAACTGTATTCTGAGCAGCGCGCATAGTTTCCTTCCGGGCTCTAGGATGTCCAACGCATGGCGCACGAACTCCGTGGCCAAGAGGTATGGAGGGTTCATAACGATGTCCATGCCTCCCTTTGGGCATTTTTGCGCCAAAAGGAAATCCTGTTTGTAGTCTTGCTCTCCGTAATCCTCGATGTCTGTGGACGTCACTTCGTGACCGTATGCTTCAAGCACGCGAGCGATGTTCCCATGCCCGGAAGTAGGTTCCCACACGAGATGTGCGAGGCGCTCGTTGTCTAGCAATGCCTTGGCGCTCCTTGGATCGGTTCCGTAATAGTCGCGCTTGGATCTCTCGGAGTTCTTATTCGCGTACCCTCCGAACCGTTGGAACGCCATGCGCTTGCTCTTCTTCTCCGGCACATCGAACAAGCGCAATTGCTCTAGCCTCGGCATCTTGCCCTCCTCACAAGCCTTTCGTAATGCCTTTTGGCTTGTTTGTACCCGAAGCCGCCGATGTGTCTGTAGTAGTTCATTTCCTCCTTTGCTTTGTCGAGCTCTTCGCCAGTGACGGCTTTATTTTGTTCTCGTATTGCCATTTCGATTGCTCCTTGAAGTATTCTCTGTGCCCCTCGCGGTATTTCCTGAAGTATTCCAAGAATTCCTTGCGGTGCTTTTTGTAGTATTTCTGCGCGTAGCTCTCGCTCCTTTTCTCTTTGGTTTCCAACGCGGAATGCTTCATGTAGTACTCACGCGAATAGGCCTTGAGCTTCTCGCGGTTCTTCTCCCGATACTCCTTCATGTAATAGGGGTGCTTTTCCCGCCATTCCTTGTTCTTCCTGCGGCGGTAGGCTATGGCTTCCTCTTCAGTCATTCCTTATCTCCCCCACTTTTTCCAAAACGCCCCTTTGATGCCACGATCGATGGGAATAGCAGCAATTCTTCGCTTCCTGCTCCTTCTCGAATAGGAAGAGGCTCCAACCGGGGTCTTTTCCGTCCTGGGGCGGGATTTTTATTTCCACGGCTGAAGGCCAATTCTTCTTGACCTTGTCGCGGAACTTCTTTTCCTCGCGCTTGCATTCCTCCTCGTTGTGGTTGAAGCGCAAAAAGAGGTAATGGAACACCACGCCGTATCTGACGCTCATGCCTTGTTGCCTCCGATCCAATGCGCTGGGAGGCCATAAACGGTCCTCATCGGGTCTTTCGCGTCTCGGTTGAGCAGTTTGCGGATTGGCTCCTTCATTTCGGCTGGAATGCGCCAGAAGCAGTTGGAGAACGTCCATTTCTCCGCGTCTTCCCCTTCCAGCCCGGAATAGGAATGGGCGAGCATGAGGCAAGAAATGCCTATGGGCGTGAAGTCTTTGATGGTGGAGTTGCCGATGTCGAACGACACCACCGCGTTCCCCGCATTTGAGCGGATTTCGATTTTCATTGTGTTTTTTCCTTTCAGTATTCGTCGATGATTCTAAGGACGTCTCTCAATGCGTCCTCATAGCCCAGCGAGCGCAGCTTGCTCGCCGTCACGAAATGATGGTCGCTAAGTCTCTTCTTGGTTGTCTCGTTCCTCCTTTCCGCCAAAGCCAAAAGGGCGCGAACGCGTTTCCTTACGTCCTTGGCCGTTTCCGTTTGTTCTTCCGACATATTTTAGCGCCTCCTTTGCGCTTAACCATATGTTAATGCTCGCAATTGTTCATTTCAAGAAATATTTTTCTTTTAATTTTTCGAAATATCACAAAAGAAAAGCAGGCGTTGCGCCTACTTTCTCAATATCGATTTGCGCTTCCTGTATGCGCCCAGGCAATAGGGTATGTCCTCGTCCACGTAGTCGTACACAATGGGTGGCAATTTGCCTTCGCACGCCCTTTCCACGCGCCCCGCGGATTGCTTGACGGCGATGGGGTCTTTCGTTGGCGTGCATAGGTGCAGGGTGTCTAGAGAGGGTATGTCAAGGCCTTCCTTGGCGAGTTGGTACGTGGCCACTATCACTGGAGCAAGGTAATCGCGCGCGGATTCCTTCACCTTCCCGCACACGAGCGAAGCGCCCGGGATCAGGCGAGCCAATCGCTCCGCGTGGGCAACGCGGGAAGTTAGCAACAACTGCCCTTTGCTTCCCTCCAAGGCCCTTTCCTTGACTTTTTGGGCTATGATTGCGTCTCGTTCACCATCTTCGCACAGCATGGAAACCAAAGAATTGTAATCCATCATGCCATCGGTACCGCAATAGTCGCTTATCTCGTAGTGCTTTTGGTTCATCACCGGAACGTGCGTGGATTTCACGATCTTCGACCCTACCTCCTCCTGCGTGACCGTATGGAGTTTTGGCCCTATCGTGGCGTAAATGCACTTCTCAAGCCCGTCCGCGCGCGACAGCGTTGCCGATACGCCGTATTTGTGGCGGCAGCGCATATTGCAAAGGATTTTGTAGAACATCATCACCTGCGTCGGCGTTCCGCAAACGTGCTGGCATTCGTCCACGACCACGCAAGAGAAGGCTTCCCGGTAAATGGCCGGATCTATGTCTGCCATCGTCTGGACGGTGGCGAAGGTGATGTCTTTGCCGATGTTGACTTTGCCGTCCGTGATCTCCCCGAAGTCTCCTTGGAAGTACCGTTCCGCTCGCTCCTTGCTTTGCTCAAGCAGCTTCCTTGTGTGGGTGAGCCACAAGGCCTTCCCGCCTACCTTTTTGATTAGCGCTAGGCCCATCTGCGTCTTGCCGGAACCGCATGGGGCTTCCAACACCCCGTTTTTGCCCCTTGCCATGGCTTCCACGGCGCGTTGTTGGTACGGGTATAGATTTATGTCTCCTTGCATGGAAAGTGGCTGGAACGGCGCGAAATCCGTTTTGTACTCAACCGCCGAGCCGTGCTCTTTGGCCAAACGGACGAAATCCTGCGCGCACCCGAACGGGAGCACGACCGCTCCCGCGTCCTCCACGTATAGCGATAGGGTTTGTGGGGTGTCTCCAATCCACTTTCCCAGCCTCTTGCGCTTCTCGTATTCCGGATTGTCCAAGATAAGCTCTCTGTGTGCCCACTCGGAAAGCCAATAAGGTGCCATGGGCACGCGTATCCAATTGCTTACGTATGCTTTCACTTCAGTCTGTCCTCCTCTCGCAGCTCGATGGACGGAAGGTCGCGTTGCCTTAGCACATCCCCCCATTTGATGATGTATAGATCACCTTCATGCTCGCACACGAATGCGCATTCCATGCCGAACTTCTTCGCATAGCCGAAGGACGTTGCTTGGTTGGCCTCGATTCTCGAAAGGGCGAAGCGCCTGGCGGAGCAATGCTTCGCGTCTATGAGAATGACGCGCCCATCCTTCACTGCTATGATATCGCATGGTTGCCCGTTGGCACCTTGGAGCATGAGGTGCGCCCAATAACCGTTTGCCTTGAGCCACTCAAGAACCCTCTTCTCCGTGGCGTTCCCTAGCGCCTTTCTAGTTTTTGCTTTTTCCATGCCTTGCGTTTCCTTTCCTCGATTTCCCCGAAGCGCTCCTCGAAATCCGCGCCAAGCCAATCCGGGAGCTCATACGCAGTGATTAGCCTGTCCGAATTCCTAGAATAAACCCAAACCCATCCTTTGTAGGCAACCACGGTTTTGCCTTTCTCTTCCTTCTCGGATAGGAACCAATACAGCGCGGGGGTTGGGATGATCCCGGCCAAATCTCCGGACCTCACCCCATATCTCCTCGCTTGCACGCTCGAGAATTTCGGGTCGTACCCCCAACCGCGCTCCTCAAGCCTGTCGATGGCGTGCAGGCTTGCCTTGTATTTGCATTTCCTTACGCTCATGTCACCACGGGAGGTCGTCTTCCTCCGCGTCCTCCTTCCCTTCGATTTTGCCGGAGTTGTACACATACGGCTGCTTTCTGCTCTTTAGGCTCAGCCCCATGTAATATACGTATCCGGATATGTTCTTTTTCTTGTACATCTTGGACATCTCGAGACCGAATTTCGTTTGGGTCATGCCTCCCCATTCGTTCCCGCTCCTCGCCCATTCGCGATATTCGGCGAACACGTCTTTGGCGCGTTCCTTGCCGTTTTTGTCGCTCACCGCGCAATCTTTGAGGAACGATTTAACCACGTCCATCTCCTCCTGGTATTCCAAGGTTGCTTTTTGGATTTCCTCAGGCATTCCTAGGCCGTCTTTTTGCCACGCAAGGCAGCCTTTGACGGCCCATCCGAGCACTTGTGGCAATTCCTTGCGTATGCGCGATTCCAAGCCCTTGTCTGCGTTCTTGCCCTCGAACGTTGCCTCGAATGGAATCAGGCGCATGCGCCTCCAAATTCCCTTGTCGGTTCCGCGGACGGTGATTTTGTAGTTGCACGCTATCCACAGCTTGAACACGGGCTTGAACTCGAATTCCTGTCCATATAGGTAGCGAGCCGTCACGACGTCCCCGCCTGTTAGTTGCTTGACCAATCCCTCGTTGAAGCGCGCGCCTTCGTTCGGCTCGTTGGTGCGCACGAACCTAGCGCCGTTCATTCTGGCGATGTCCGGAGAGGCGTTTCCGGAAGAGGAATTCCCACGGGTCAATATGCTTTCCACCTGGGCGTTCAGGGAATAGTCTCCCAGAGCAGAGTAGATGGTGTTCAGGAACACGGATTTCCCATTGCTACCGTTGCCGTAGCATTGGAAGAAGCATTGCTCGCGCACGCTTCCTGACATCGTGTACCCTACAGCCCTATGGACGAATTCCACGACGTCTTGCTTGCCTTGGAATATGGCGCTCAGGGCCTTAAGCCACTCCGTGGGCTCGTTCTCCATGTCAACGGCCACTCCGGTGTTCTTGCTCATCATGTACTTTCGGTCGTGCGGGATGATTTGCCCCGTGCGGAGGTCGACCACTCCGTTCTTGCAGTTTATCAAAGACGGGTCCTTGTCGTAGTCGGCGTTGGTGGTGGCGATTCCGCCCATGTGGGTCGCTTCCTTGAGCATTGCCTCCTTGCCGGAAGACGAGGCTAGACGTCGCACGTTCCTCATGAGAGCGTCCGCGGTCTTCTCATCGTCCGTTTCCACGGCTTCTCGCCTCATGCGCTTTATTAGGTTGTCGGCGAGCTTCTTCACCTTTTGGGTGTCGTCCCTCTTCCACGTGGCCCCGTCCCAAACCACCCAGCATTTGTTGTCGTAGTTGTAGCGGATGTCCTTCCCAAAACTGTCCACGAACCGCTCCGCGTTGCCGGTGTCGTCAAGCGTGTACTTGCGCTTTGGCTGTTCATCTTCTGGGGTTTCTGGCCTTTCTTCTTGCGGTCCGTATTGGTATTTCGGCGCAGGCGCTTGCTTCCTGTACACGTCTTGGCAGCCGCGCACGGCCTTCTCAAGGGTGATTTGCCCGTATGTTCCATCTTCCCCGCGCTTCTCGTCCCATTTCTTCCTCATGAGGCCGGATTGGCGGAAAATGCGGTCCATCTGCTCCTTGTCCTTCCCACACCAAAAGGCGAGGGAAGAGCAAAAGGCCAAGTCGGCCTGGGATTGGCTTTCGTAGTCGTTTTGCCAATCTCCGTTGTAAAGGGCGGAGAACTTTTCCCCTCCTCGGGACGAGAAGCCCTTCTCCAAAACCTCGGTGTCGGTCAGGGAAAGCCCGTCAATTGGGGCTGTGGGGGACGTTGGCGCTCGGTAGGTGTAAATTCCCTTGCTCGGCGCGTTTTCGTCTCTAGGGGCCAAATATTTGGCGTATAGGGGCTTTATGGCTTCCGTGCAATCGCTCAAAGCGTCGCGGTTCTTGTAAACGCGGCCGGTGAGGGCGAAGAATCGGGCGCTGTCGTACATCTCGATGGTGCCTTTGCGCCTTGGTCCTTCCGGAAGGGATCCTTTGCACACTATGTGCAGGCCTTCGCCGGATTGGCTGACCTCGGAATAGGACGGAAGGGCCTCCACGAACTCGGATATGAGCTTGGGGCTGCCTTTGGCGTGGTCGATGTCAACGCCGAAGAAGCCGTTGCCAAGCATGAATCCGAGCCCGGACATCCCGGACATCCTTCCGAATGCCTCTTGAGCCTCTTGGAACGTCACCCATGTGTTGGGGTCGTTGCTCTTAGCGCCCATTCCGGTTTGCGCGTCCACGGGGATTTTCGTGGTGCGCCCGTCACGCTCGGCCTTCTTCCAAAGAACCCAGCGCCGCGTCCCCTTCATCTCTTGGGGGACGCGAGAATAATCGTATTGCATTAATTTTCCTCCTTGATGGGAAAGGGGAAGGAATCTCGCCTTCCCCTTTTCGCGCCGTATCCTCAGAACGGCATGTCGTCGTCCGGGATTTCGATGGACGACAGATTTCCGGAAGACGGCGAGGCCAAGGTCTGCGCCGGATGTTTCGTGCTCTTGTAGTACTTGATCCTGGTGCGCTCGCGCTTCTCGCCTTGCCATTCGTCGACCTCGTTCTTAACGTGGACGAGCAGGAACGATCCGACCATCACGCGGGCGATGTCGTCCACGGTCTCGAATGATGTCCCGTCCTCAACGTGCTGGGTGCCGATCAGTTGGTCCAGGCGTAGGTGGTTGTATTGGCTCGGGTTGTCCTTCTCCTTCCAGATGTCGTCCCACAGGAAACGGCCCTTGCACGGCTGTTCCACGTCTTCGCGGATTCTGAATCCGATGGCGATTTTCTCCTTACCGTTCTTCGTGGTGGCCTCCTTCATGGATTCCACGGAGACCTCGTAGTCCCCGTCCGGGATCTTGTCGAAATCCTTGTCTGCGTTCGCTTTGCTGAATGTGTAGCTCATTTGCTTTTGCTCCTCCAATTTAGTTCGTATCTTTCGAACAGCCCTTCTTGCCTAAGCCAATCGGCGAAGGCCTTTATGTCCTGCTCAACCGGGCGGGCTTCGTCCCGGTAGTAGGTTTCGGTGTGCAGCTTCTTCCCGTCGAACACGAGGTATGTGAATTTATACGCCTCGGGGAATAGGGCGAGGTAGAAGCCGTGCTGGGCGCTCCTTATGTATTTTTGGGCCGTGTAGCGCCCAACGCGCTTGATGTCGTATATCACGCCTGCCTTGAGGCAATCCAATCGCCCGTACATAAGGTATGGTTGCCCGTCTATCGTCTCTTCCTTCATGCCCACTGCTTGGAATTGCCCGCCTTTCACGTATGGCGAGGCTTCGGTAAGGCCGGCGTAGGTGTCGCGCTCGTAGTCGATCCCCCTTTGCTGGGCCTCGGTCGTGGGCGTTTTCACGCGGTCGAGGGTGAGGAGGAAGTCTTGGTAGGCTTTCTTCCTCGCCTCGTCCTGCCTGTCCTCAAGGCTAAGTGGGTTATCGTCGCTGTCCTTGAGGTTCTCGCCGGCTGCCTCGATGTACTTCCACGCGTTGATTAGGCTAGGCGTTATCAGCAAACGATTTAGTTGCTTTGTCATAGGTTGCGCCGATTTCCTTGGCTTTGGCCAACATCATGGCCCAGAGCTCTTGCTTGGCCGTGAGCACGTCTTTCACTTCGCTTAGGGTTTTCATGCACGCGTTGAGCTCCTCGGCGCTATGGGCCTCGGAAATGGCTTTGGACGGCCCTTCCATGGCTCTGTGGTATTCCGTGGCTTCCTTGGCTTCCGCGTTCAGGTCTTCGTTGACCTTCTTGAACAGTTCCGTGAGGAAGTTGTTTTGGCCGTTCTTGCCCAAGTCCGGGACATCGTACACTCCGTGGATCCCGTGGGTTCCTTTGGCGTAGTATCGCTCGCAGTTGGAGAAGCCGATGGTCCTGCGCGTTCCCTTCATCTCGAGGAAACCGCCCAAGTCCATGTCGTCCCAAATCTCGTCCTTGGTGCTTCCTTCGATTCGGATTCGCAGGCCGGTTGTTTTGTCCACGGGGTCGATGGTGACCTCCGAGGCGTGGAACACCACGACGAGGTTCTTGCCAAGGCCCTTGACCTGGGATACGAACTCGGAGAAGCGCTTCTTGGCGATTCCGTATCCGGCGAGCGACAGCGTTCCGTCGCTCTTCCCGTTCTTGGGGCTCTCGCGGATGATGGACGGCTTGATGAGCTCGAAGAGCTTGCCTCCCGTGTCGAGCACGATGGTCTCGTAGGCGGAGAGGTCTTCCTCCGCGATTTCCTTCTTGAGCTCTTCGAACGTCTTGACCACAAGGGTGTCCGTGCGGTATTTGGCCTCAACGCGGCTCACGCCGTCGTCGAGGTCGATGAGCAGCGGTTTCGGCGCGGATAGGGCCAACGTGGTCTTCCCGATTCCGGGAACGCCGGCGACGATCATTGCGATCTTCCTTCCGCTGAAATCCATTTCTTCAGGTTTGACAATCATTTTCTTACTCCTTCTTGTCTTTCGATTCGTCAATCTTCGATTTTCGGGATCCTCATCCCAAGCGCCTTGCACACCTTTGCCACGGTGTAATCGCGGACGGGGTCTCCGGCCTCGATCTTCACGATGCAAGAGCGATTCACCTTCGCCTTCTTCGCCAAATTGGTTTTGCTGATCTCCATTTCGACGCGCCTGGCGTATTCGGCCTTCGCGAACTCTTCTTTGGTCATTTGCGTCACCTCCTTTCCTGCGAACAATTGTAAACAATCATGAGCAATTGTCAACAACTATTTTCTCCTTTCGATAGACCATGAGAAATTGTAATAGGATTTGAGGAAGCGCGATGAGCCTTCCTTGCTCTCCAAATCCATGTGGATGGCCGTGCCTTCCACCATGTAGGCGTGGAGCCACGCCGTCCCGCGGTATGGGTCGGTTTCCTTCAACTCAATGCTTGGGTACTCGTAATACCCGCCGTTACCAGAAGGGTTGGCGACGACGATCGCGATTGCGTCGCTTCGCCACACGCCTTCCCGCACGGCTTCCTCGGCCTCCTTGGAGTTCCCGCACGAGGCCAAACACATGGCGATGGCGGACAATCCGGCCAAAGCGATTCTTCTGTTTCTCATTTCTTTCCTTTCTTCCCGTCCGCGATTATCCATATCGCCCCCGACAGGAATATGACGCCGAGCAGCGCGGCGCACGCGATTCCCAATGCCTTCATTTCTTCTTCCCGTTCGTTTTGCTCGCATACCACAATATGGATAGGATTCCTAGCGCCAACAAGGTCGGGCACCACACGAATATCCACGTGAGGAAGCGCGCAGCCTCATCGAACGACACAAGCGCTCCTCATGAACGCGGGAATCCCTTTGTTTATAAGGCTCTCAAGCAATTCGATCCCGTCCTCCTTCCGGTAGAATCCGGGGAACGCGCTTTTGACCGCCTCTCCCCGTTCGTTGGTCGTGACCATAACGATTTTGTAGAGTTCCATTCCTTTATCCTCCTTTGGTCCTATCTATCTTCGCTTGCTTTTGCTCGTTTTGCAAATGGTAATCGCATTTTTGGCGAATTACTTATCTAAAGATAAGTAAAAATGCGGTTTAGTAGAGGGTTATGACAGTTTGCCCCCATTTTCCAAAACTTTTTATATTTTCTCTTTTTATACGCAAAGGTAAAAAAGGGGGTAAACTATCTACAACCCTCTACTGAACTTGGTGGTTACTTACGTAGTAAGTAAAATTTCTCACCTATCGCGTGTGTATACGTGTGCATAGTGAGGCTTAAAAAAGAGGGGGTGCTGCCTACCCCCCTCTTATCAGTACCAGAACAGCAGCTTGAGCGTTCCGGATCCCGCAACCTTACCGACCTTTGCCTTCTTGCCTTTGAAGGACACGGTCACGATCTCGGTCCCGTCCCCAGCCTCGCAGGCGAACCGCTTGGTCTGCCCGTCGAATGCGGATACTTCCTCAAGGTCGAATTCCCCGCCGTCGTACGGCAGGTCTATGGTTTGGATGATCGATTTTAGTTCCATGTTATTTCCTCCTCAATTCGGGATGCACACGTCGTCGGTGAACGTGATGGCTCCCAATGACGACAGCGTATGGTTGGCGAACGTGTTCCCGTTCTCCTCGAACACGCGGATGAAGTCGTTCGATTCCGACCCTCCGTGCAGGTCGATGAGGACAGGCTTTGCGGACAAGGCCGCGCTATAACCGGTTAGCCCGATTCTTTGCCCTCCGAACACGATGCCGAGGTCTTGATAGGAATCTATCACCACGTTCTTCGAGCTCTTGGCGGTGAAGCAGAACTCGAAGCCTTCGCCGGAGATGGTTACGGTGTGCTGGTAACGGGATTTTGAGTAACGGTTTTCCGCTTCGCTTTCCGTCAATATTCTTTTGTATCCACCTGCATAACAGCTCCAATTTCCAACATCGTTTAATAGAAGCTCCAAGCCCATCTTATAATCGTCGGCAAAATTTCTGTCTTTTAATTCGACACGGAAATGAAGGTAAGAATTTTGAATATAACTTTTTATACGCACTAGATCTCCAGCGAGGTGTAATGTGTTCCCGTTAACCGCCAAATCAGCTCCGATTTGCGTTGCGGTACCATCGAACCCGATGTGCTCCTGCAATTGCTGAGCGTAATCGTCAGGAAGACCTGAACCGCCTCCTGAGCCACCTCCGAGCACCCGGCGGAGCTCTTCAGCGGACAGGGGCTCATCGACCTTCTTTAGGCTCCTATTGGCCTCATCGACCTCGTAGGTCGCGCACTCTTCCTTGCCGGACACTTCGATGAAATGCGAGCCCAAAGTCGTGCGCAGGTACACGCCGGGGTATTCCCTGCCCTTATAGGAGAGGATCGAGCGCCTGACCAACGGCGCTCCTCCGACCGGCAATGGGCCTTTCTCCAAGTCGAACCGGGCGTATTCGCCCGGGCCGTCCAAAACGCCTAGGAGCGTCTTCTTGGCGTCCCCCAATGCGTCGGCGATTTCCTCGATTCGAGGCTTCTTCATCAAGATTGACATATATCAGTTTCCTTTCAATTCCTTCACTTGCACTTCTTGGAACGCTCCGACCAACGAGACCTCCGCCATGTCGTGCGTCTGCCAATACAAATAATGCACCGAACCCATGCCAGTGTCCACGTAAAGCGGGGTCCCGATTTGCGATTCCCCGCTCAGGTAAACTCCGGAGCACGTGACGATGGCACCTCCGAACGCTTCCTTGAGCGTGTCGATGTTCGTGATTTCCACCTCGCTGACCGCGTTGCCATGAAGGGTTAGCGCGATGACGTCGTGCCTGCCGTTGTCGTACATCGTGATTTGGACCGTCTTCGGGATGAGAACGGGGATGTCGGATAGGAACGCGAGCGCTTCCTGCTCGTACGCTTCCCCGTATTGTGAATAGAACGGGCGCGGAGCCCCTCCGCAGATGGTGGTCGGCCAAGATGTCGAGCCGATGACCGTGCGGAACCTGTCGCCCGCTTCGTCGTCTTTCGCGAAGCGCACGAGGTAGTTCCCGGTCGTGCTCTTGATCCAGTCCGTATCCACCTCGGCGAAACTTTGCGGCTGCGTCCATCCATGCGGCTCCGTTAGGCTCGGGAAGTCGCTCCACTTTACCGTCCCGTCCCCGTTCGCGGTAAGGGCCTTCCCGATGTCCGAAGCGGATTGCCCCGGGAGAGCGTCCACCTCGTTGGACACGAAATACAGTTCGCCCTCCTTCGGCGTTATGCTTTGGTACTGCTGGAGCGTCAGGTAGTTGATTATGAGTTTGCTTACGTTCTCGTCGGTCGGCATTGTTCTTCCTCCTTATCTTAGAGTCCACCCTTTCCCGGTGGCTATTGCCTTGTCCTCGTCGGTGAGTTTGTCGAAGTTCTTCGTGCCCATGGTCAAGGTGCGCGAGGTGGTGACCGTTGCCAGGTTGTTCAGGATTTCAACGAGGGCCTCGCGGGTGAATTTTATTGAATATGAAATGTCGAAGGATACCTTCATGCCGTGCATATGGATGTATTCTATATTCGGGCAATAGCCGAACATATAACTCAAATCCGTCGCATTACTCACATCAAGCGCAGGGACTGAGGTGATTCTTGAGCAATCGTAGAACATGCTTCTCATATTCGTCGCATTGCTTGTATTCAGCAAAGGAATCGACGTTATAGAACTGCAATAATAGAACATATAGCTCATATTCGTTGCATTTCTTGTGTCTATGTTCGGGATTGAGGTGAGAGCGCTGCAATCTTCGAACATATGGTTCATATCCGTCACATTTCTTGTGTCTATGTTCGGGATTGAGGTGAGAGCGCTGCAAGTTCTGAACATATTGTTCATATCCGTCACATTTCTTGTGTCTATGTTCGGGATTGAGGTGAGAGTGCTGCAACCGCTGAACATATAGCTCATATTCGTTGCATTGCCAGTATTCATCGCCGGTATTATGGTGAGTTTATTGCAACTGCCGAACATATGGCTCATATCCGTCACATTCTCCCAATCGCTTGCTTGCCATAAGCCTTCGAAGGTCGTGGCGGCTGAATAACCGAACTTCCCACCGGCCTCTAGGTATGCCTTCATGGAAGCCGTTGTCTTCTCAACAGTCCTAAGCGCCGAGATTTTGTCTTTCCCTAGGTAAAGCCCCATCTTCACCACCTCCTGATGACCACGGGCGACATGGCGTCGTCCACGTATTTCTTCGTGGCCACGCACGTGTCCCCGTCGATTGCGCCGGAATATTCCGCCTTGCCTCCGGATACGCTCAAAACGCCACCTAGAGCCACGCCGTCTAGGCCCATGGCCCTGATGGCCGAGTTCGTTACCGCCTTGAGCCGAGTAGCGTCCCAGAAGAGGGCGCAACCGTCTCCCATGAAGTTGTCCCTGTCCCTCGTGAGAATGGGCTGCAGCGTCTTGGACGGGTCCGAGATCGCGCCGTCCGGGCCCACTTGGCAATCGCCCACGTAGGCCGTCCCGGTCTTGTCCCAAGCGAGGCACCCGTAATTCGCGCCGTCGTATTTCTCGCAGTACATGCCCATGAGGGTTTCAACGGCCGTTGTATTGCCTTTTCCAAGCCCGATGGTGAAGTTCCCGGTCGTGAGGTTCTCGGCCTCCACGGCCTCGAATCTCCTCGCAGTGAACGTGCCCAAGACCTCCACGTCCGACTGGAACGTGGTGGGCTTCAGGAACGAGTTCGAGGAACTTCCCAAGGTCAAAAGCGCTTGGTTCATCCATCCGAACGTGAAGCACGCGCCCGCGTCCGAGGCCGTGTAGTACTTGCCGAAGACCATGGAGCCGTCCTGCCCCTTGTTTACGGCTCCGTTGCCGAACGCGACGCCGTGCTCCGCGCGGTTGTCCGCCCCGCTCCCGATGGCGATGGAATTGCCCCCTGAGGCCGAGGCGTTGAAGCCCAAGGCCAAGGACATGGAGCCGGAAGCGCCTGATGCGCTCCTTGACTTCAAAGAGCCGTCTCCTGCGCCGTTCTCGATGTTCAGTTGCAAATCGCCTCCGGTGGCGACGGCTTGGTCCACATATGCTTTTGTGGCCAAGTCGTCTTCCTCGGTCGGCGCGGTGTCGGATTTGATCCCGCCCACGGCGGTCATCTTGGCCGGGGTGGCGGTGAGCCTATGCGCGCCGGTCGGATCGGACACCATTGTGCCTGTGCCCGTTGATTGGAAGGCTGGGGCGTTGCCCTCAGGCACTGAGCGGAAGTTTCCGGTGACCGCGACCCCGGACGCTCCTGCGTTGATTTTCGCGTCCCCGGCCTCGTTCCGGATCCAGGTGTTTGCGGAGTCGATGTAGAATCGCGTTCTCCCGCTTTTGTGGGCTTGCGCTTCAATCCCTTCTAAGAACACGGCCCTGTTGTTCACACCTTGCTCGCCGGCGCCTTCTTTCTTGACTAGGTACTCCTCATCTCCAACGGATTTCTTCACGTAGGAATCGCCAACGAGCTTGTCCAATTTCCCCTCAAGCAAGGAAAGAAGATTCGCGTATTCGCTCTTCGTGATGGCGCTTTCCCTTGCGATGGCGTTCTTCTCAACGCGGAAGAGCAACGGGCCGTATGCGTAGGTTTTGCCGTCTCCAGTGGTGTCAGTGAATGCGCATGACCACAATCCGTTGCCACCAGTGGCAATCAATCCTTCCGGGAAACCGAACCTATAGAATTCGTAGATCCTCTCGGCTTTGAATTTCTTCAAATCGCGTTTCTTGTCCAACTTAATCGCCAAAGAGGCCTTGCTCGTGGCCTCTTGCGGGCCATAGGTATCCCCGTTTGGATATGCGTATGTGAGATACGGCAAAGAATCGGGGCCGGACGGCAATCCGCCTTCCATGTATGCGTAGATTTCGTTCGCGCCTGCGTTGTTGCCTTCCCTGGTCGCGAAGGATGTGGAAACAACGTTCCCGTTTTCGTCCACGAGAACGTAAGACGACACGATTTCTCCTATGCTTCCGTCCGTGTTCAGCCAAACAATCATTTGCCTTTCCTCTCTTTCCTTTCGTCCCATTTCTTGATCGCGTAGTCGATCATGCCCTCGTATTCGCCCTTCGTGCGCTCATCTACCCACTTTGGGAACGGGTTGAGCGGTATCGCGACGGTCTCGCTCGCCGTGACGAACGCGAGGGATTGGAGGAACAGGTCGATGTTGGAGGCCACGCTCGGCACGCGATGGCGAAGACCGCGATTATCACGACCGCGATGAGCCCCCACCCCCCGAATTGGTACGATGTCTTCGGCTGGAAGAGCTCGTACCTCCACGCGATGAACGCGACGGGAGCCACCAATGCGAAGCAAGCCCAAAGGGCGAAGAACCCCCAGAACATGGCCTTGGCCTTGCTTTGGGCCTTCTTTTCGGCTTCGGCCTCGGCCTCCGTTTTCTTGTTCTCTTCTTCCATATGCGCCCATTCTACCCCAAACCAAACCATTGTGGAAGGAATGAAAAAGCCCCCGAAGGAGTAAAAGGGGGCTTTTCCATGTAAGGAGGGCTTTCATGCCACGTGGCGGGGAGAAGTGGCAAACCCGCTACGCTAAGGTTATTTTAAGGCTTTCTTGGGCTTCTTCGCAAGGGGAATGGCCTTTATTTGATTTTCTTCCTTCACGCGCTCCGCGAAGGCCTCCTTGGCCTCCTCCTGCTGACTCTTTGCCTTGAACGACCCGTCCTCGAAGAACTCGTCATGCACCAGGCATTTGAGCTCGATGTAGTATGCGTCGATGTCGTTGGTCTGGCACCCTATCATGTAGCCCATGAAGGAGCTCGATGCCATGGATCCCATGCGGGAGGCGAACTTCATCCACGACTTCGCCGCGTCCACGCCCGTGGAGGCGTCGTAGACCAAGGATGTGAATATCATGGCCACGACGACAGTTACGATGATCTTCGATACGATCGACCACGTGAGCAGAGCGCCCTTCTTCCGACTTTCCGTGGCGCTTTGCTCGGTGGGTGTTTTGTCCCCTGAGTTCTTGGAGCACGACAGGTAATAGGACGGGTCCACGAGGGCGAACTTCATGCGCTTCGCCCTCATGATGGCTTGGAACTGCTTCTTCGTGATCGCTTTGTAGAACCTGTTCCCGTACTTCTGCGGAGCGCTTACCAGGGCCTTGAGGTCGGATTCCTCCAAATCGAGCACGGACACGTCCTCCACGCCAGCCCTTTGCACGGTCCTTTCCTTAGCCGTGCGAACGTCCCTAGGCTGGAGCACCTTCCGCACCCATTGCGAGAACGCGGAGATGTTCTGTCCTTTGAACACCCTTTCCACGGACGACCCGAAGCGCACGCGGGCTCTGGCTATCTTGGAGTTCGGGTTCATCGCGTTTGAGGCCTGGGCGATGGACATGAGGCACACGGTGGAGAAGATGACGATCGCGACCACGATGAGCTCGTCTGAGAGGAACTCGGCTGTCTGCCACCTGCTCGGATCGATGATGAACGGGAAGAACGAGCAGATGGCGATTATGCAGACGAAGCATGCGAGGGCGGCTCCACCGAGGAGCACCTTACGGTTTCTTAGAGCCTTCATACTACTTTCCTCCAATCGCGTAGTCTCTGACGATCACCCACCCGAGGAATATCAGGTAGAGCCCGGCGAAGAAATAGACGATGAACGCCCATTTCGTGGAGAACCACCCGAGCACGTCGAAGCCCGAGAGCCAGAAGCCCAAAACCAAAGAGGCGCCCCCCACGAGCAGGAGCGCCCCAACTATGAGCCCCCATTTGAGTTTCGGGGACATGGCTCAGATTTCCGTGCCGTCGCCGACGGGCGAGGCAGGCTCCTCCTTGGATTCGGTGTCCTCGATGACCTTGGTAACCGCTTCCTCCTGCGCTTTTTTCTTTGCCTCTTCCTCTTCCTTTTGCTTCTCAACCTCGGCTTTGGCTTTGTCAATCATGTCGTTCGAGATGATCCCCAATTGTTGGATGAGCTCAAGGATGGCCAAACGGCTCTCCGTGGTGTTCTCCTGGGATAGCGCGAGGACCTTGGCGAACACGTTGAGTACCTCGTTGGATTTGTCCGCGTAGGCTACGAGGGTCGGCAGGTACTTGGAGAACTCTTCCGATACGTCCTCAGGTAGCGTCTCCTTGATTTGGCCCAGGACGATCTCGCTGACCTTGTCCACGGTCAATTGCTTGTCCTTCGCGAGCTTGCGCAGCTCGGATGCGAGTTTCACGATGACCGCGAGGAACCCGACCACGGTCGAGATCGTGGTGATGGTCTGCGGTGAGAACCATCCCTCGGCCCATTCGGCCCAGTCGAATGCTTCTCCTCCGCCTTCAGTGGTCGTCTCTCCCAATTGCTCAGAGTCGGACTCGTAAACGCTTCCGACCTCCGAAATCTCCGGCTCGGTCGAGGACACGGATTCCTGGCCGGTGCCCTCAGCGCCGATGAGCATGGCCGGCGCCAAAGCCAAAACAAGCAACTTAATCATTCTTTGTTACCTCCAATGGCTTTCGCCAAAGTGTTCACGTGCGCGCGGAGAACCGAAATCTCTCCCTCAAGCGATTCGATTTTCGCTTTGAGCTCAGCGTCTTTCATCATCAAAGAGGCGAAGCATTCCTGCTTCGTCACGGCCACCCATTTCTCACCGTCCCATTGGAACAGCGAGCCTTCCTGCGGCCTTTCGCCTACTTTGACTTCGATTTTCGCATTCACGTTCATGTTTGAATTCTATTCCTTTCTTCAACTTGCGTAAAGAACGCCCTTCTCACCTTCGATGAAGAACGATTTGTCGCTCTTCGACCGGCAAACGTCCAAGTACATCTTCGGGCCAAGAGCTCCGGGTTCGAAATGCGCTATCGTCTTCGCCTTTCCGGCACCTCTAGGAGTATACACGAGGTCGAATGGCTCGGTCTGCGATACGGCGATCTCGTTTACCTTGAATTCCATCTTCTTGCCATCGCCGGAAACGTATTCTAGTAATTTGTCTATGCCTGCGATTTTCAAAGACGTATCAAAATCGTATTCAGACTCAGTCCATGCGCGAGGCCTGCATAGGAACAGGCTTCCTTTTACTCCTCCGCATATTGACGAAAGCCTGTAAAGCCACTTAGAGAAGCGCACCTTGCCTTTGTCGTCGAACCTATCCGACGTTGCGAAGCACGCCGTGGCTTGCAGCGTGAGCGCCAACCTCTCGGACAGATCCTTGCCAACGAGATTGAAGTCGAACGTGAATCCGTAATCGAAATCCGCGGATGACGGCGCGTTGCTCGCTGTATTTTGGTACCGAGGGTAAAGCTGCGTCGCCTTTACATCGTTGATGATTTTCTCAATTGGGGAATCCACATCGATTTCTCGTGGGGACAATGGCTTGAGCTGAGAGAAGAACCAAAGTTTCCCGAATTCTTTCCTCCTGCCGTACCAACGTTGAGGCACTCCGCCTATCGGGTCGTCTGAGTATTGCCCATTCGGCGTGATGTATTTCCCGTCCACGTATGGTCCGTCGCTTTCGTTGTCGTATTCCGACATGGTCAAGTAGATTGAAGGCCCTGCGCACATGGCGGAAACCTCGCTCCTGCCGAGTTGGAATCCGCCTCCGGAGATTGTTTCTACGAATCCTGAGCCCACAAGGCGCCTATTCGCGTTTTGCGTGCCCGTCAGGACATCGATGAACGGCAATGCTGAATAATCCCCAACTTCGAAGGAAATCGCGTTGGAGACGTTCGCCGGGGCTGTGTGTCCATCCTTGGAGAATCGGAGGTAGATTTGCCCCAACTCGTTCCTTTCTATGCTCCTTGAATAATCAACATATTCGTATGCGCGGTATTTCGTGGAAAGCGCCGTGAAGTAGTTTTGTAGGATGTAATCCTTTGCTAAGACATATTCGCAGTCTATCGCATTGTATCCGACCTTCAAAGTGCGTTTGAAGACCACTTTGCCTTCCCAAGATGAATTAAGAGGCTGAACGCCTTCGAAGCCTTCCACACGCGCGTGGAGGCTCCATACGGGGTTCCCGATTCGGTCGGCCTTCTCGCCTTCCGAGGCCACGAGCGAATTAAGGTCGCTAACGCTGTTCTCCGCGCTGTCGAGCTGCTGGAGCCTCAAAGGCACGTCCTCTTTCTCGAACGCGCCCTTGAATTGCGCGATGGGCACGTAATCCAAATCGAAGAACAGCACGGAGAAGTTGTTGCTTTGGTTGTCGAAGAACGGATTGATTACCCTCGCCTTCGCGAAAATGCGCTTTGGGTCGCACCCATCGAAAGCGCCTCCATAGTATTCTTGGAGCCGCGAGTATCCGAAGCTCACGGAGTTCACGATGTTCTCGATGTAGGTGTACGTGGCGTTCCACCATCCATGTGATTTTTCGTATGTCTGCGAGAATCCGCTTATTTCCTTGCTTCCGATGGAATACCCAACCGTTGCGTAAACCCACTTCGCCATCTTTTCCGGAGTGCTCCATTCCGGCATGGTTAGGAAGTTCACGTCCAATTGCGCGCGTTTGTTCTCCTCCAAGCAAAGAGGAGTGATGTCCAAAGAGGAAAGGAAGGAAGCCTCGGCGGATTCCTTCGTCCTATACGAGTACGTGGGGGAAATGCCGATCCTTTCCATGAACGGCGCGTCTCCTAAGTATCCGTCCGTTGAGATGATTGGCTCGTCAGAATATTCTTCCAAGTGGCTAATCGAGGAGCTGCTCACGCTTCCGGCTTTGCCGGTGAACGATCCTGACACGATGACGAAATCATTCCCATCCGGTGAATATTGGTTAGCCTCGAATAGTTTCACGTTGATGGTGTTCGCCGAGATTTGGCTTTCTCCGGTCGCCTCCCAAGATAGGTTCAAGGAAAGTCCGTCCTGCTCAAAGCGGGTCAAAAGCCCGTTGCCGTCCGCTTTCGGGCGAACCAAAGAAGCCTTGAACGCGAATTTTCCTTCCACCTTGGAAGTTGTGTTCAAACTTCCTGCGAACGGCTTTATCAATAGGTGTGAATTTCCTTCTTGATCCTTCGTGATCTCGAATGTCACTCCGCCGTCGTCGGCGCTTAGGGCGCTTGTTGGATGGTGTCCGACCCATCCGTTGGCCTCCGCTTTCGTGTTACTCGTCACGTATCCGTTCATCACTAGTTTTGTTACTTTGTAGATTGGGAAACGCGTTTCCAATTTCAGGTTGCTTTTTTGCTGAAGAAGCACGTTGTCCCTGTCTCGGAAGCAAATCCTCTCCGACACGCAAAGGGAATCCATGTCCACGCTTTGCGAGGCTTCTGAAATCAAGGAATTGACCCACGAATCGGAAGACACCGACTTCCTTTCCGCGGGTTGGCACGGAACGCCGGAAAACGCCGTTTGTGGCGCTTTCAGGCTTAGGTAGGATATTTTCCTGTCCTTCACCAAAGGAAGCGCCTTGCACTGCGTGAAAAGGCTTGTTAGGGCTTGCCGAAGCGTTGGGCGCGACAAGGAAAGGTCCGCGCATGGCGTGTTCTCGAAATCCGTCCAATCGGCGCTTGCGTCCACGGAAAGCAGCGGTTCAACAGTCCCTCCGCCCATGTTTATCCTCGGGGAATATCTTTCCACAAGGATGTCGAGCCATTCCTTCACGCTCTTCCTGGGCTCGGCAAGGGAATGGGTCATCGAAACATTCGGCAATTGGACCTTCTCGAGCCACTTCGTTTGGCTCATGAGCGAAATCGAGACGGAGAACCACGCCTCGTCCGTGTAGGACACTTGCTGCGCGTCTATCGAATCCACGAGGAAATGGGACGAGTATTCCTCGTTCCCATTCTCGTCTTTGATTTGCAGGCACACGTCTGAATAAGGGTTCAGCCCATCGATGATTGGATCGCCCTTCTTGACGCGTGGGATGCTCACGACTGCGCTGTCCAAGGTCTCTGAGTATTCCTCGGATATGGTCAAATCCGGCGTGAGCTCGTAAACTCTTCCGTCAAGGCAATGAAGATACGCTTTGTGGATCATTTGTTCTCTCCTATGGAACCTGCCGTTAGGCTCCATCCGGCCCTTTGCCTCGTGTACCCGAGTTGGGCCTCTGCTTGTGCTATGCGCAGGTCTTGCTGCTCAAGCGCCCTGCGCGCTTCCAAGGCCATTCCTACGCCGGCAACGGACCCGGCCAATACAGCTCCGGCGAAGCCTCCTACCGGGCCCGCTATGCCCGCTCCGGTCACCGCGCCGTAATAGACTTGGTAACCCATGGACACTGCGTGGTTGATGTATGCTTTGGCCATGGCTAGGTTCCTTTCGCCCGCCACGTCGTCATGGATCGTGAAGTAACGCGAGATCTCGTAATTCGCCTCGGCTTCGATTTGCGATTTGACCGTGTTGAAGGCTTGGTGAGCAAGCCACGATCCAAGGCGTTGCCATTGGTCGCGTCCCTCTTCCTTCTCCTCCTCGGATTTCTTCTCCGGGTTCGGGTTTTTGGCCTTGTCGTCTTTTGATGTGATTACGACCTTTATCGTCCTGGTGTCATCAGCCATATTCCATCACATGGAGAAGCCGGCCGTAACGTAGGCCACGTCCCCCATCTCCTGCTTGACCTGAACCAACGCGCACTTGAACGAACGAGTGATTTCCTTCCCGGATTTCAATTCTATTTTGAACTCGAACGAGTTGTCCTCATTCCCAACCCCGTATTGGATGTCGTCCAACGCCTTGCAGAACTCGCTAGTGTCGTAGTATGTGACCACGGTGAAGGAGTACGAGGCGAAGCCGACGATGGAAGTCGCGAATCCTCCTTGCCCAGGCAAAGGTTGAGGCCTAACGTCCATCGTGCAAGAGGAAAGGAATGAAATCGCCTTCACTTCCTCAAACGCTCCTGAAGGCGTTTTGAAGGAAAGTTTCTTGATGGCCTCCGATGTCTCCGAGCGCAGCACGATGGTCATGGTGGTCTCCATGGAGGCCCTATAACCGTCCGTGAACTCGGAGAACGCCTCCAGCATTTGCGGAGTGGAGATGGTCTCAAGCATGTTACCGTCGCTCTTTAGGTTGTACCTCACGGCGAATAGGGAAAGGATTTCCCTGGCGCTCTCAAAGGAATTGCGCTCGCTGATGGCCGTGATAGTGGCGGTGAGCACGGATTGCCCGAAGGACACGGAGGCCGATCCGTAGGAAACCACGAAATATATCTTCTTCGGATCGAGGGTTTTGATTTTAACGAATTGCCTTTCTTGGTCAACCTCGATGGGGGTATCTCCAGCAACGGAAAGCAATTGCCCCTCTATCCTTTCGGAGATGAGATTGTAATCGATTTTGATGTTATCCATTCCTCTTGCTCCTGTTCCGCGCTTTGAACGCCCTTCCTTCGAATCCGCATTTCGCCATCCATTCCTCTATGCCAGAGAACACGGCCCTCTCTGCGTAGTTCTTGTGCTTCCCAGAGAAACCGCCGGACTTGTCTACTTCTGAGGCGTATGAGCCCTTTCCAGGAAGCGTGACTGTAACGCCTTTCTTCCTGTAGAGGTCCAAATCGTACTTCAAAGCCGGTATGCTCACCACGAAATCGCCAGCGCCGTCATGGTATGTGGAGATCGTGTTCATGAGGTTCCCGGAAAGGTGCACTTCCAAGAAGTCTTCGCGCACCTTGTCCGCTATCATGCGCGCCAATCTCTGTTTGGATTTGTTGCTCATCGGGTCCATGCATGAATTATAGACGAAAAACGCGCGCGGACAAACCTCGCGCGTCAAACGCCCCTCAAAGAAATGTAGGACGAGTATTGCGGCTCGCGCGAGAATTCGCTTCTTTTCTTGCGTTTCACGCGCTGAACCCCATCCACGATCCAAATCCTTCCGGAATATTCGACCAAATCCTCCGTTTTCATCCCGTCCACGGAATCGTTGGTCTTCAGCGTCACCGTAGATGAATCGACCATGAACGCCCCTGCCCTCAATTGGTCTTGCGCGTATTCCGCGTTGGCTTCGGAGGCATAGAACACGCCGGAAGGCTCCTTTACGGCAACTAGGTTGCGCGGGTCGGCGGATTCGTCTCGCTCGTACCAAAGGCATTTCTCGTAATATGAACGCCTCGAGGCGTAGATGTCCACGCCCATCGTCAGATCCCCCACCAAATCGGCCCGGCGTCGCCCGCGTTCCTTCCGTGGTTGCGGATCTCACGGCACCAAAGCCCGCAAAGCATGAGCTCGCGCTTCGCGTTCGGGGCGATGGACTTCTCATTTAGCGTGCCGGTGGCGGCCTTCACGCCATCGTCTGGGTCGTATCCGGAATCTACTGAGATGTCGCCGTTTTTGAACACGTAGAGGATTTGCTCCATGAGCGCGTGCTTGTAATGCTCCTTCTGGTAGTCCGTGAAGTTCGGGTATTCCTTTTTCACGTTGCGGTAGAAGGCGCTGTCGATGAATGTCTCAAGGCGGTAGGCCTCGCGGTTCAGGAACGCCTGAGCCGTGGCGCTTGGGTTGTCGTCCCCTTTCATTTGGGCTTGGAGGTCGATCCCTGCCCATTCCTTGAATTCGTCCAATGTGATGTTCTTGGTTTGCAGGTCCATGCCGTGATTATAGAAAAAGCCCCGTCCTTTTTCAAGGAAGGGGCATTGCGCCGTTTCGTTCGATTAGGCGTTGGGGGTGAGGCCGGTCGCTTTGCCGGTGGCGATGACTTTGTTGGAATCGTCTTTGACGGCGAAGTACTCGGTGGCGGCGGTGGCTTTGAAGGTCGCTCCAACGGCGAGGGATTCGGCGGAGTTGTCGGTCGCGCCGAGGACGAACGCGGTGGATTTGTGGATCAAGGTTCCGCGGAGGCCGGCCGGGGTGGTGTAGAACCCATCGAGGGAGTAGGTGCCGGCTGCGGCGGTCTTGGTCAGCGCGACGTTGACGAGGTTGGATTTCTCGGAGGCGTTGACGTTGCTCACGGAGACGTAGCACCCGACGAGTTTGTTGGCGGGGATTAGCGCGTCGTGGTAGAGTTTGAAGTTGACTTTGTAGCCGTCGAAGTCCTGAACGACGCCAGGCCCGAAGATATTGGACTTCTCGACCTTGACGACCGGGACGATTGCCTTCTTGGAGACGATCATGTAGTTGATGATCTTCGCTCCGGCGGCCGGTCGATATCCGGATTCGTCGACCACGATGGAGGAGTAGAACCTATCGGAGGGGACGACGATGATGGGGCGCCCGTTGTAAGCCGGGACGCGGAAGGTCACGCCGCGATCGGAACGGAGGTCTTCCTGAGTGATGAACTTGGTGATTTCCTCAGAGTTCTGGATTGCGGTCCAAGTGGACGGAGAGACGAGGATGACCTGCTCGTCTTCGGGGACTTCGTGCTCGATTAGCCATTCGAAGCCTTTGTTGAAGAGATGGATGATCTCGTTCGCGTCTCCTTTGGTGGACACGGGGGTCTCGGTGACGAGGTTGCCCAAGAAGGCGTTGGCGCTGGAGGCGATGGTAGAGAATCGGACCGCGTCGACCTCGGGGACGACCTTGGTGCGGAGGAACTCACGCAGGATGTTCGCGATGAGAAGCCCGGCGGTTTCCTCGTTGTCGGTGTCGTCGATTTGGAACTGCCTGCCTCGGAGGTAGCGCAGTCTCTTGATTTCCCAGGTGATGCTGGCGCTTCCGACTTTGTAGCCGTCGTTGTGGCCTACGCCGTTGTAGTTGGAGTATCCGCCGTCGGCTTCGTTGTGCCCGGCCCTGTAGTAGTTGGAGAGCCCATCGAGGAGGATGTTGGCGATTTTGACATAGCCCGCTTCCTTGAAGTTGAGGTCCATGAATTTCTCGCCCTTCTCGAAGATCGCCGATTTGCTTTCGGTGGCGAAAACGGTGTCGATGGCGTTGCTGATGTACTTGGTGATTAATTCGAAGCTGTTAGCCATTTTGGTTTTTCCTTTCGGTTCAGATGAACTTCATGCCGTAGAGGTCTTCGGCTTTGGCCCGCTCTAACGTGGCGAGCGCGGAGGTGAGTTCTTCCTCGCTGATCCTTCCGGCTTCGGCCTCTTTCTTGAGGGCCTCGGCGATCTTCCCATCGTCCAAGCCCTGTTTCCTCAAAGCCTCGATCAAGGCTTCGGCCTGTCCTTTGGGATGGATTTTTCTGTCTTCGTCCATTTTGTGGTTTCCTTCCTTGCCGTCAGCTCACGAAGCCTTCTGGGAACCCCCAGAGCTTTGCCGCCTCTTCCCTTGGGTCGGATTTGGCTTTTTCGCCCTTCTCGGCCCCGATTGGCTCGGGCTTGGTGAAATTGGGTTTGGGCTGGCCTTCTTCGGCCTTGAGCCACTCAGGGTGCGTTTCGAGCACTTGCTTGAGGGCTTCCTCGCTCATCTCCATGCCTTTGCCTTTGAAGTAGGTTTTGGCGTCGTCTTCCCTTTCGGGCAAGACCCCGTGCCTTTTAAGCGCTAGCTCCTCGTTGGCGCTTTTGAGCTGCGCTTGGATTTCCGCCAGGCTCTTCGCCTGCTCGTCGTATCCCTTCGCCTTCTCGAAAAGCGCGTCCAAGGCCTTTTCGTCTTCCACGCCGTATTTGGCGAACAATTGCCGGTCGCGTTTGGCCAAACGCTCCCGCACGATGTCGTTCACCTCATCCTGCGTGAGGGACGCATGGCTGGCTTGCTCGGGGGCGCTTTCCCCCTTGCCTTCTTTTTCCGCGTCCGGGGTCTCCGCGGCTTCGACACCCCCGATGTTCTTCTCGTCTTCCATGATTGAAGCAGTAACCTCGCTTTCTCAGTGCCAACATTGTAGGGCTAAGTCTGCGCAAAATCAACGCAAAGGCGTTTTTTGGCCCATTTGAGACGATTTTGGAGTTATGGTGGAATATTCCTCACCAAGATCAGGCGAAAGCGCCACGCGGGCTTTCTCGGCTTTGTTGGAGGCGAGCGCCTCGAGCTCCCTCTCCCTGTCGTCTCCCTTTAGGGCTTCGCCATAGAGCTTCTCCACGTACATCTCGTTGGAGATGGCGCCTGCTTGCCACATGGGCAGCAGCGTGCGGGATTGGCTTTCGAAGGAAGGGTTCGCGAAGTCGCTGAACCTCACGGAGATCTCCGGCTCGTCTAGGGGCACCGCGCCGGTGTCCATGTATACCTTCATCGCCGTGGTTATCTCGGCCAAGTCGCGCAGGATCTCAGTCTCCCTGGCCACGATCTTCTCGCGGGTCATTATGGTGACCTTCTCCTTCTCCCTCTGCGCCTCGGCGTTGTCTCTCTTGGAGATCCCAAGGCCCAACGTCGATGGCGAGATGATCCCGGTGAGCGCCATGGACACGAGGGCTTGCTGCTCCTCGTTGTATTGGCTTAGGTTCAGGTTCGGCTGGGTGGTCTGAATCGAGGTGTCGATCCTACCATCGCCGTCCGGGATGCCGGATTTCTGCACGTATTGGCGGTTGTACACCTTCGGCATCTTCGGGTTGCCGTTCCCATCGCGACCCAAAACGTCCGGAGAGTAATATTCGACCGGGGTCGACACCCTCGAGGTCTGCGATCTTTGCGAGAGTGATTGGTCGATGTCGTCGAAGAGGTCTATCTTCCCGGCGAACACCGAGCGCCCGTATCCTGGGTTGTCTGGGTCGGAGAAGAACCGGCATGGGACCGCGAGCACCTTCTTGAACCCTGGGAATTCCACGTCTTTGAGACCTTCCAGGCCTTCGACCGTTTCCATCGGCACGGGCTTCAGCTCATCGTTCTTCCCGAGTTGGTAGAGCTCGTACTCGATGGCCGAGTTTCCGCGCTCGTTGATCCTGCGCGTTTCGAGGAGAAGGTAGTCTTTGTTGCCTTGGCGGTAGTAGTTCTTGAACACCACGCCGATGGCCTTCCCGTTCCTAATGGCGAAATCGACGTCAGAGGCCTCGTAGAACTGCACCGTCGGCCATTCGCTGACGCGCGCGTCCGAGCCGACGCTCACCTTCCACGCTCCCCATCCTTCTGCGAGGGTCAAGGGCATTTGCCTTTCAGTGTACTCCTCGAGGAATCCGCACTCATTGAGCAGCTTTGATACGTCTATCTCTCCTTCTCCGCACTTCGGGGTTCCGGTGATCTTGGGCACGCCGACCACGGACACCAAAGTATCCACGATTGCGCGCGGAAGCCCGGAGTGCACGCGCTTGATGTTGGCCTCCTCCGGGGAAATGCCCCAAAAGTAGTTGGCCCTGTTGCGGTTGTATATCTGGTTGTGGGCGAAACCGGCGATGGCCTCGCCCGTGTAGTACGCAAGAAGGTCGTTTGAGTTCCCCATGTACCACACGCGCGCCTCTTGGGCGTTCTGCAGCTTAACGTCGTCCGGGTCGTTCACGAGCGCGAATCGCTCTTGGTTTGGGTTCCCCGCGAGCTTATCGAGCCCGAGGAAGCGCAATATTCTTTGCTTGATTTTCTCAACGATGTCCATGCCGTGATTTTAGCCCCTTTTCGCGCGGTTGGGAACACGCCTAAAAAGTTTGTTTTTCGAACCGAACTATAGGGTGAAATTTCATACCCCCTTTATGGGGGTATGTAGATAGTTATGACAGTTTACCCCTTTTTTTACCTTCGTATATGAGAACTAAAATATAAAAAGAAAGTTAAAAATGGGGGTCAACTATCATAACCCTCTACGCGTTAGTCGTTTTTTAGTGGTTTTTACCCTTATATAGATATTATCTATATCTATATAAGGGTAACTTTCCTCATCGTGAAAAATGAGGGTTTGGGCCAACTATCATGAAAAAAGCCCTTTTTGGGGGCTGACACGCCCAAGACCGTGGACTATAACTTTGATTTTTCAACACTGTTTCAATGGCTTTTGAAGGTCTTCCAGCGCCTTATCCGCTCCCTAAGGGGGGCCCAGGCGTACTCGTTGGCGTTCGTGGCGTGGTCGTCCCAATCGGCCCTCACTCGCCCATCGTCCCCCCTCCTTGCGTTCTTCATCTCGCGCCAAAGGTTAGGGCAGGCCTCGGATACCTTGAACTCGCCCCAAGCCATCAATAGCCGCGAGAAGTCAACGCGAGATTGGATGGGGATCTTCGTAGACGGCATGAAACGCACGGAAAACAGGCCCTGCCTCCTCGCCTCGAGCTCAAGCCCTTGCCGGAAGCCCCCGGAATCCGCCGAATCAACGTAAACGGGCAAAATGAACCCGCCTATTTGCTCCGCGTGGTCGACGTCTCGCCACCTCTTGAGCGTGGAAATGAGCTCTTGCTGCAATTCCGGCCCGGTCTTAGGCTTAATAGCGCCGTCGTTCGACCAAAAATACTCATCGAGGCAAACCAAGCTGCACCCGTCCGCCGTGAGCCCGCATAATTGCATGGTTGTAGCCGACCCGTACCCCTCGGCTTGCTTCTTGCCTTTGAGCGTATGTCCTTCTCCGTCCGAGATCCCGAAATCTATCCCAATGGCCATAGCCGATAGGCGGAGCCTGTTGGCCTCTTGCCTAGGCAGTTTGAGGTCGTCCGTGAGCTCTGGATAGGTCGCTTCCGTGGAATTCCCCCAACACCCAAGCCCCTCCACCAGGTAAATCTCCGGCGCCTGGTGTTTTAGCGCCATCATGCCGTCATCATACTCAGGCGAGCGGAACTCGTTTATTTTGTAGTTGGCCTTGTGAAGATAGAGCCCTTTCCCGAAGCCTAGGTTGAATTCCGGGTCCTCAAAATCTATGAACGGTTCGCGCTCCATCCTTTCCGGGTCGTCCTCAAGCCGTCCTTTGAAGAAGGTCGAATAGATCCAGTGCTCTTTGTTCCAGGGGTTCATGCAAAGCGTCAGTTGGAGGTCTTTTTCCGTTAGCCCGTACTCTTCGGCCTCTTTCTTTCCTAACCTAATGGAGCCGTCCACCTTGCGGAAATCCTCATAACTCTTGAGCTCCGAGGCTTCCTCGAAATAAACGTCTGTGAAAACCCCGTGCCTGGCCTTCAATGACGTTTGCCCGGTTGGGTTGTTGAACCCCTTGAAGAGTATTTGCTGGCCTGTCACTTTGTAAATAATCTCCCTCGGCGTGTTCCGGATTTGGAAATATGGCAACAGCTGCATTTGATCCAATCGCTGGATGAGGTTGGGGAACGTGCTAGAACCGTTGTCAACCTCGTTTTGACGAACGAAAAGGACGTTTCTATATTGATTAGAAAGGATTTTCAAAATGGGCTCAAAGCCCATTATATCAACGGATTTTTTGGTGTTGCGCGCGGATGAAAAAACGCGGTAGCGGTCTTTGCAATTCGTGAACCACCCATTGCCATATCCCCCGCCGATGAGCTCGGAAACCTTGAGAAGCGTGGCCATGCGGTTATTCTTTTTTCACGTCTGAAATAATGGTCACTGCCTGATTGGCCGAAATTTCCTGCTTTTCGGTTTGCCCTAAATATTGCTTTCCGAGCCAAATGGCCATAGTGGCGTTTTGCTGGGCGAGCTCGAATTGAGTACGCCTTAGGCTTTTCTTGCCTTTTTCCTTCCCCTTTCGCCAAAGTCCTAAAAATTTCGGGTCGGCGCTTAGCGTGTTTTCATCGACCCCAAGCACGGCCGCGCATTCTGAAAGCGAGCACTGAATAGACCCAAGCCCCTCCGCTTGCTTGTAGTCGATTTCGATATTTGGACGGCCGACCTTGTCTAGTGGTTCCTTTTCGCCTTTTTGGATCATTTCCTTTTGTCTCCTTCTCTTTCTGCGTGGATTCTACCACGGGAGGAGATGCAAAAAAACCCCGGAGGTCAAAGCCCCAGGGTTTTTAAATCGTCATCGGTCAAGAAGAAGAAAAGCGGATCTTTAAGCCTTTTCTTTTCGTCTAGCTCCTTTCTAATTATTCGCTTTCTCGCGCCGGCCGGGTCATCCAGGCGAAGGGGCGAAAGCAAGAAGAAAGTCGCTCTTTTCGCCGTGGTTGAAACGATTTCCACAGAGAAGATTGCCCAACCCTTGAAAAAGCATTCCGGCCCCTCGTTCCCGGATTTGACGGGGAAAGCCAGGGTTGCGTACCTCCCACGGGGGATGGCGGCGAAACGCTCCGGGCGCTCGACGGAGCAAACGGGATCGCACGCGTATGCGAGCCCAAGCGCGTGGGGGAGGCTTTTAAAAACGGCTTCCCTTCCCTTCCCAACCTTCAATTTGAAATCCTCCTTATTTCTTCTTTGATTGCCTTCTCCGCGTCAAGAAACGCCATAGCCCGAGCCCGCAAAGCGGAGGAAATTTCATACCTCTTTTTTTCGTCTTGCTTTTCAGACGCTTCCGCCGCTTCCTTGGCTTTCTCGCCGAAGAGCTCGGCGAAGTTGTTCAACTCGTAAATTAGCGCGTCTTTCATTTTTCCGCCTTCCTGAATTCCAAATAGTCCCCGGCCTTTCCTCCTCTTGGGGCGTCGTTTTTGAGCTCGTAAGTGAGCCCAAGACGCGCGCATGCTTCGTTTAGTCCTTCAGGGATCTTGTAGTAAGATCTGCTCGCCCATTTCCCGCCGTATTGGTTGTAAGGTCGGAAAATGGATTTTAGCGGCCTCCCCGTGAGTTCCGATTCGATGACTTTTTCGGCCAGCCAGCCCCAAGTTTTGAAACCGCGTTTTATTTTGATGGCCAACCCGGTTTTTTGGATGATATCCTCCGGCGTTCGGCTGTCGTCTGCGTATTTGCCTGGGATGTATGCCCTTTCTGATACGGCCTCAGTAAGTGGGCATCGTGGGCCGTTTACGCAAACGATCGACCCCACGCGGTAAGCGGCCCAGTTTTGTCCGTTCTCGCCGATTTTCTCGGCCCTCCCTACCGCTTTAAATTGGTCAAGGAGAAAATCCGGGATGTTTAAAATCGGCATTCCGGAGGCTGCTGCGATTAGCTCTTTTTTGGTCATGGTTATTCGTCCTCCTCTTCTTCCAGCACTTTATCTATGGCTTGCGGCAAAACGTAGCATCTAACGGCAACGTCCACGCCTTCAGGCCCGAGGTCTGTTAGGTCATTAAGAGAATACCCGAAGCATCTGGCAGCTTCCTCGATTAAATCGCCGTTGTGGCAAAGGTTCTCTTCGGCTTCCCACGCGTTGAATGTGTACGAGCCGGAAGCGTTTCCGGTTACTCTGTCATCATCAAATAAAAGATCGTAAATATATTCTTTTTTTCCGTCTTCATCGAGCCCGGCGAGCTCCTTTTTTTCGTCTTCGCCCAAATCTTCAATAGCTGCTTTGACGTCATTTATTACGGAGTTTAGATAATCGTATTGTTCCATTTTATTAACTCCTTTTTTTAATCATTTGAAGAATAAATAAGTATTTTTGAGAGGGTCTCGAAAATAGCGGAATGCGTTTTTTCACAATTCAACATGTCTAAAGCGGCTTCATCTTGCCCCCTTTTTTGGCAATCTTTTTTGATTTCGCGGCATTTCCTTTCTGTTTTGTATTCCTCATACATTAACTCGCGGATTTTATTAATGATCTCTTCATTGGTTTTCATTTTTTGCTCCTTGCTTCCCTTTTTTCGCTTCCCAGCGTTGGCGGCGATGGGATGCCGCTTTTGTTTGGTCTGCGAGGCTATAGCCCCCCGGTTTGTGCTTCCGGCCTGGGCGACACATGGCGCCAGGCCTTCCGCTATGTCAAGGATCAATTGGGAAACGGGTTTCTAACCTTTCCACAGTATAAATATACGCCGAAACGCCAGGCGTAGCAAGTGCCTTTTAAAACTTGCTAGTTGCGCGACTTTCAAAACTCGCGCAAGTCGCCGCGCGCCTGGTTGACAATGCGTTAAAATTGTGTGCGCGAGCGTTCACGCAAAAAGCGCACGCGCGCAACCGCTTTTTTACATATTTGGGCGCGTTGTTTTCAGCCACACCCCCAAAACAAGCCGGCCATGGATCTATTTTCGACACGCACGGGCGCGTTGTCGTGTGGCAGAGACGGCTTATTTTCGGGCTTGACCCCCTACCCCCATTTTGCTTTTTGAGGGGGTACCCCCCTACCGGCATTTGAAAAAGCAGGGGCCCACCCCCCTGCTCTTTTTATCGCTTGACAATGTAGATATAACCATTGTTCGGCGCGCCTTATATAAAAATGATATCCACCTAAGATTATCTTTTGATCCATTTCCATGGCCTCCAATCAACCGGATTATTTTTCATCTTTTTCAGGCACGAATTCATCGAAAACGACCTTTTCTATTCCTTGAGGTATAGCGTCTCGGATTCCACCACGTCCCATCGATCGGTCGATCTCCTTATCATCAGGATTTCGCGTTGTTTCATACTTTTCACATCTCTTCCCCAATGATTTCGCTTAGCCAAGTTCTAACCACCTCCCTCATGGTGGCCGTTGAATCATCCTCGCTTGCGTTGTCTAAGAGTTCCGGATGTATAGGCACGCACTCGCGCTCGATCGAATGCTTCCTCATCTCAAGCGCTTCAGCCAATTCTTCTTTGTTTTTATCCATTTTGTTTCCCATGTGTTTATTTCATTCCAAAGGCTTTCCAAAATCAGCCCCATATTCGTCGCATTTCTTGAGCTTTAGGAAGCATTACTTCTTGCCAGCGTCCATGTACTCGCCGATGGTGATGTCCTTCAGCTTCTTCTTCATTTGCTTTCCCCTTCCGTCTTGCCTTCCTCCTCTATGTCGATTTCGTAGACGTGGTGAATCCAGCTTTCAGGAGTTCTGACGTGATCGGGGCATGCCCGAACTCCACCCTAATCTTATAAATCATTTCCCTTTTCCTTTCCTGTCCTTAGCGTTCATACCGCATTTGTGGAAGATGATGTCTTCCATCGCTATCTCATTGACTTGGTTTTGGCTCACCGGGGATGCGGTGTACCATCCGTCACCTAGGAGGATTCGAATCGCCCACTCGACGAATTCCCCGTCCGTAATCCCGACCGCAAAGATATTCCGTTTGTCCTCCCTATTGGCGTATTTCCTCTCAAGCCATTCGTCGAATTCCCTGATTTCCTGGCTTATCTTCTTCATTTGCTTCTCCTTCTTGTGCTTCATGTAGTACTCGTGCCTTTGGTCCGACACTCGCAAGGAATTCTTTTTCGTCCATGCTCGCTTGTACTCGGCTATGCGCTCCTTGTTGCGCTTCCTGTACTCCCTGTCGTATTCGGCTTTCTTCTCCTTCGGCGTCAGCTCTTTGCTCATTTTCTCTTCTCCCTGGCTTCCTTTGATAGGTACGTGTGGTAATAGACCCATTGCCTTGCGCGGATTTCTTCCCTGTGGGCGAGGTAGTAGGCGCGCAGGTAAGCGCGCCTTTTCTCCTCTGCATCCGCGCCCTCCTCCTTCAGTAGCCTCTTGGCTTTGATCTCGTCCCTGTGGGCTAAGTAGTACTCCCTGTTCCTATTCGCGGCCTCCGCCTTGTGGGACAGGTAGTAGGCCCTGTTGTATTCTTTCGTAGCCATCTCATTCCCTTTCCTCGAAGTACCGGTATGCCTGGTACCCCGTCTTCTGCTTGCCCTTCCTCGTCTTCGTGGCGATGTCCCTGGCGTTCTTTCCGGTATGTCGGAACACCTCAGCCTCCGTGCCGACGTCCACGAACTCATCGCCGAGGTAAAGGGCGTATATCGCCCTCTTGCCTTTCATCCTTCTAGCTCGTCCGAGGCGCGCTCCCTGACCGCGTCCCTGAGCGCCAGGAGCAAGGCTTGGGAGGCTCTCCTCGCGTCTTCCACGCTCTCGTGGGCAAGGGCGTAGCACGCGTCGTCTAGGTGGCGCGCTACCCCCCAATCGTCCTCGAACGGGGATTTTTCCCTGTCTTCCTTGCGCCCGTATTGGGACGCCAAGGCCATTCCGTAGGCCTCCGCGGCGCGCGACAACGCCTCGGCGATGTCCGACGGCTCCCCCGTGCGCTTGGCCTTCTCAACGGCCTTCAATGCCGTCTCGCGGGCCAATGCCAGCCCGCGCTCGATCTCTTCTTTGTCCATGTTCATTTCATTTCTCCCTTGGCCTTATCGGCCTCCTTCGCGAGCGCCTCGGCCTCGATTCCGATCGCCCTGATCGTCGATACCCTGCTGCACACGTCTTCGAGCAGGGAGTAGATGTCGATGTACTCGTCTCGGTCCATATTTGAGAGGATTCTCTCAGACGCTCCGAATTCCTCCTCGTCGCGGTATTTGGCCACTTTCTTGGCGATGGCATCGACGTCTCCGGCGTAATCTCCGGATAGCATAACCCGCCCGCAGAACTCGCCTTCCGCGTACACCGCGCACCCGACCTCTCCGGGGGCATAGCCCGGCATGGTTTCCGGACTGACGCGCACCTGGCACAGCCAGCTTTCGCGCCCTCTTAGACCGTCCCGCCTTTCCTCGGGCTTCCACCCGTGGTCCATGAATTCCTTGTTCGCTTCTTCAACCGTCATTTTTCAGCCTCCTTATGCTGTTGAAATTATATTAATTAATTATTCAATTCTTTGCAAGGCCTTCTTACTAAAATGCTTGCCTTGGGCTCACATCTCCAATCTTAATTGCCTTGTTTCCCCTTTTTTGCACAGTCTGTACCCAAGCCTCCTGTACTCATCGTAAACCGGCCCCCAAATGGCTTCGCATTGCTTTCGCTCGGCCGGGAAGAATTCCTCCAGCAGGTCGAGTTCC
>SFUB01000094.1 GCA_004561785.1 bacterium
AGGCAAAAGGTGAAGGAACTCGCCGACGCCCTCATCGTGGCGATGAAGCGCGAGGCGTTCGATGAGCCGGATGAGAAGAAAGCCGACGCCCTGTGGAGGAACGTGAAGCACCTTTCCTCGTCATCCGGCAAGGAGGCGATGCTAAAAGAGGCCCAGCACATCGGCAAGACGGCGACGCTGAACTCGGATTATGACCGGGACCCGTACCTCCTGAACTGCGAGAACGGGGTCGTCGATTTGAGGACCGGGGAACTGCTTCCGCACGACAGGTCCCTCATGATGAGCAAGAACACGCACGTGGCCCTCGATAAGGAAGGGGAGCCGAAGAATTGGCTCAAGGCCCTAGATGGATTGTTTCAAGGCGACAAGGACGTGATTGGCTTCGTGCGCAGGGCAATCGGCTACACGCTCACGGGGAGCGTGAAGGAGCAATGCCTGTTCCAATGCGTAGGGGACGGAAGCAACGGGAAGAGCCTTTTCTTCAACACGGTGACGAGCCTTCTCGGCGACTACTCGCTGAACGCTCAGGTGGAGTCCGTGCTCACGCGCGCAAAAGGAAGTTCGGGAAGCGCCTCTCCGGACATCGCGAGAATGAACGGCGCTAGGTTCGTGCGCACAAACGAGCCGAACGAAGGAGCGCGCTTCAACGAGGGCTTGGTCAAGCAACTCACCGGCGGAGACGTCGTGACGGCCAGGTATCTATACGGCGAGGACTTTGAGTTCAAGCCCGTGTTCAAGTTGTGGATAGCGTGCAACAACAAAATCATCGTTCGCGGAACGGACAAAGGCGTTTGGAGAAGGCAAAGGCTCATCCCGTTCGAAGCCACATTCGAGGGCAAGAACGACGATAAAGGCCTCGAAGAGAGGGTTCTCGGGGAATTGCCTAAAATACTATGGTGGGCCGTCAAAGGTTGCCTAGAGTGGCAAAAAGAAGGCCTAGGAATGCCTGACAAGATTAGCGAAGCGACGAAAAAATACAGGGACGAGATGGACATCGTGGAGTCCTTTTCCAAAGAATGCATCAGCAAGAAGGCGAACGCCCGCGAGAAGGCGAGCGACGTCTTCGCCGCCTACAGGGCTTGGGCGAGGCAAAGCAACGAGTGGGACGGGATGACCAAAGCCAAGTTCGGCGTCGAGATGGGCAAGAGGTACAAAAAGAAGAACATCAACGGATACGTCTATTACCTCGGCATCCGGCTGAGGGAGCACGAGACGTCGTACGTTTACTTCAAGGGGGATGAGTGAGATGTCCGTAAGGCACTGCAAAAGCAACGCGACGGCCCACGCTTTGAGGCGCATGAAGGAGCGCGGGCTGCCAGGCAACGGAACGGTCAATTCGAGGATGGCAAGAACCTGCGGGGTTACGATGTTCGAGGTCGAAAGGGAATGCGGCGCGGGGTCGGAACTGGCCGCATTCCTGGCGAATAAGCAAATGACGGGGAAGAAGGCGAAAATCTACAACGGATACGTCTTCATCTTCTTCAGCACGAGCGACCGATGCATCACGTGCTACGAATTGCCGGAGCGATACGCGGAGGAATACTCCAAAGTCAAATGGCTGGAGGCGAAGCACCGCGAGGATTACAGGAGGGCGAAAAGGAAATGAACAATTCGAAACTCGGAAGGAAGACGGAAATCGACTGCTGCGATTGGCTTTCGAAGCAGGGATGGTGGTGCCACAGGATGGTGGCGAGCGAAGCCGGCCAGCCGTGCGACATCGTGGCGCTGAAGGGGGACGATTGCGTCCTAATCGACGCGAAGCACTGCGACGACTTTTGCCTCAGGACCTCCCGAATCGAGCCCAATCAACGCTCCTGCTTCGATTACGCAAGCCGGAAGTTCGGAATCAAATGCTGGTTCATCTGCCAATACGGCGGGGCGCTTTACCGAATCAAATGGGAAGACGTGGACCTGAGCAAGCCAACCCAAAAATTCGAACTTCCTCCGATTTACGTTCCGAACGGGGACAAGGCGTTATGAAACTTGATATATCGAACTCGATACGCGTGGACGAGCCGTCGCCTCAGGCCGTTGCATGGGCCCGGGAGAATCTTGTCTTCGAGAATCCGCAATACAAAAAAGCGTTGGCGCTGGGGAAATGGACGGGGAACATCGAGAAAGAGATTTGGCTTTACTCGGAGGACGGGGGCTCGCTCGTACTTCCTTTCGGCGTTTTGCAAACGCTGTGGAAATCGCTTCCGAGAGGAAGTTTTGAATACGAAACGCATTTCAGCCCGTTTAAGAGGCTTTCGATGACGGGCGATATAAAATTATACGATTACCAAGAAAACGCCTTAAACAGGCTTTTAGAGGGGAAAAACGGGGTTTTGGAAGCGCCGTGCGGAAGCGGAAAGACGCAAATAGGCCTAGCGCTTATAAAAGCCGTCGGAGGGAAAGCCCTTTGGCTCACGCACACGAGGAAACTCCTCCTTCAATCCAAGGAGAGGTGCCAAAGGTATTTCTCGGGGGATTTCGGGGAAATCACCGAAGGGCGGGTGCGCATAGGGAAAGACATAACGTTCGCCACCGTCCAGACGATGAGCAAGGTCGACCCGAATGCGTATCGGGACGCGTTTTCATGCGTTGTCGTGGACGAATGCCACCATTGCGTGGGGACGCCTACGCAAGTGCGGGAGTTCTACAAAATCGTCTCCAATTGCAACTGCAGGCACAAGTACGGGATGAGCGCGACTTTGACGAGAAGCGACGGGCTGACCCCGGCTTTGTTCGCCCTAATCGGTCCGAAACTCCACACGATAAGGGAAGGGGAACTGAAGGGGAAGACAATCAAGGCGAGGCTGATGCGCGTGGGCGTGGATTACCCGTATGAAACGGAGGATTACTCAGGCCCGGACGGAATGCTAGATTACGCAAAGATGATTGAGTCGATATGCGACAACGGGCAAAGGAACGCGCTCATAGCCGGGCGCGTGGAGTCGCTGAAGGCAACAAGGAGAAAGCAACTCGTCCTGACCGCGCGTGTGTCCCATGCCGAAGCGCTCGCCTCCATGATTCCGGGCTCATCCCTGCTGGTTGGGAAGGTGTCCGAAAAGAAAAGGGATTACTCGGCTCCGGTCCTAGTGGCCACGTACGCGCTCGCGAAGGAAGGCCTAGACATCCCGGAGTTGGACACCCTCCACTTGGCCACGCCGACGAAGGACCCGGTCACCGTGAAGCAAAGCGTTGGGCGGGTTGAGAGGAACGTATCGGGGAAGCAAGAGCCCATCGTGCTGGATTACGTGGATGAGGCGATACCCTACTGCGTCAGGGCTTTTTCGAGGCGCAAAAACATTTTGAAAAAATAATTTAAATCACTTTACCTTTTAGAAAAAAGGGACTAATATATATATGTGGGAAGAA
>SFUB01000095.1 GCA_004561785.1 bacterium
CATAATGGACATTATGCGAAGAAGCATTTAAACAAGGAAAAACGAAGTTTCGTAGGAAAGGTCAAAAACTACTAAAAACAAAAGAAAACGACGGGGTTTGATCCCGCCGTTCCGAGCCACTGCTTCTTTAAGCCCTTTTTGAGGTGACTTCTTTTTCAAGAAGCCCTTCCAGGTCAATTGTTTTTCTATTGACGTCCAAGAAGAGGTGAATAACCACTTCCCCCGCTTCTACAATCATCCATCCGGACTCAGGGATTCCGTCTTTTTTGATTTCCTGGAACCCTTCTTTCTCGAATTCTTCTTCGAGGTTTTCCGAGAGCGCTCCCAGATGGCGGATGTTCGTTGCCGTTGCGAGGACATAATAACTTGAGAAGGGACTGAAGCCTTGAACGTCGATGACGTTGATGTCTTCTGCTTTGTGGTCTTCCAAGACCTTCTTTGCGATGGTCAACTCTTTCATTTCTTCCATTGTCTTATTCTCCTAAATAGTAATCAAAGCATTCTTTCGTGAGCGGATTATCGACCTTATACCCCTTGCCCGTCAAGTAAACCCGGTTCTCGTGGAGAACCTTGAGGAAGCCTTTTCGATAGTCTTTTAGGCATAAGGCGATCATCTCGCTTGAGTCATAGTCCCTGAGGGGGTCAATCTTATCCGCGGAATAGACGATTTTCCCCAAAGGGCTCATGTCTTTCTTGCCTGTCGCGTGGAAACGGATTGCCTCCAGGATGTCTTCATCCTCGATCCCGAATTCTTTCTTTGCGAGGTAAGCCCCCGTGAATTGATGAAAGGCCCAGCGTGGGAAAGAGGCGAAGGGAGGGTATTTTTCCTCCATGATGGAACGTTCTTGCGCTTCGCCCAGATGCTTTCCCACGTCATGGAATAAGCCGGCCTCATAAGCCTTTTCCGGCTTCTCCAAGCCGTTTTCTTTGGCGATTTCGTAGCAAAGGTTCGCAACGGAAATCGAATGAAGAAGGCGATGCCCGCTTCGTAGAAGGCTTTCAAGCTTTCCCACGTAATAGAGTCGCTTCTTCTCCAAAATCGGCCAGAGGGCTTCGGGGACCTCGGAGGGACGGAGGCAGGCGCGCCCCGCTTCGTCTAGGCACAGAATTTCGGAAGGGCGGAAAGAAAGGGACATTAGGGCTTCCTTTAGGCTCTTGCAATTACGTTTCTTCACTAAGAAAAGAACCGGATGATCGCTTTTTTTGCTCCGCAATTTCTCGACTAAAGACGAGAGGGGTTCTCCTTCTTCAGAGAACGGAAATAAACGCAGAACAGAAGGCAGCCCTGCTTGGCCGAAATAAGCCTCGAGCATCTGCTTCCTTTCAAGCGGCGTGGCTTTGGGTTCCTTCTCTTCCAGGCAATCGGTTAAAACAAAATGGACCGGGGCATTTTCTCGCCCCGCAATCACCAAAGCCCCTTCGACGTCGCTTTTCCGAAGCGGATCGAAGGCATCCAAGAAGAAAATCTCGCTTTCCAAGGCTTCAGCACCTCAAGGAAGGACGATTTTTGCCAGTTTCGCGGATTTGCGGTAGAGAACCACCACTTTGCCGATCACCTGAACGAGCTCGGCTCCGGTCTTCTCGGCAAGGATGGGTCCCGCCTCTTTGGCGGGAAGGGGCGATCCGTCAAGGACGCCGACCTTAATCAGCTCTTTGGCTTCGAGGGCGGCGTCGATCTGCTTCAAGAAGGTATCCTCGATCCCTCCTTTTCCGAGCAGGTAGCGTTGGGAGATGCCGTTTGCGAGTCCTTTGAGATAGCGTTTTTGGTTTCCTTTTAGCATGATTCAATATTTCCTTTCATCGTTTCGCTTTGATTTTCGGCGTGCTGATGTATAGCGACACGCCTTTCCGCACGTAGAGGCGGAAGGATTGGCCGCTTGCCGGGAACGAGAACCAACCAAGGCCCTCAATCCCGATGTCACGCTGGCCGGTTTCCTCAACATCGATGTCGAAGGCGTCGAAGTCCGAAGGCGAGATCTCCTTCGGCGCGTTGCCAATCTGCCTCACCAACTTGAAGAAGGCGTCCTCGAGCTTATTCCCTAGCCTTTTGGCGATGGGGAGGTCGTTGGAGCAATAAACCGTCATGGCCGTCCTTTTTCCTTTTGTCAGAGTTACAGTGGCAAGCCCTTCGCCGAAGACGAGCTTCTCTTTCTCGGCCAAAGCGTATTGCCTCGGCTTGATTTCCATTTGCGGCACCAAGCCATGGAGTTGCATCGGCCCCACTTTGCTGAGGAGCGAATTCTCCGGTGAAGTCCCCGGGGTATCGAAGAGGGAGGAAGAGGAATCCAAAGGAATCGTCATTACGTTGAGCGATGTCTTGGGGTATTTGGCGATGCTGACGTTCCGGTTCGAACGGTTCGCGTAGCCCCTGAGATAGGCGTTCACGAACACGGTTTTGCCGGCTCCGGCCGCCCCGATCACGTAGACGTCATGGCCTTTTCTTGCAGCGTCGATCTTCTTGACGACGTCGGAAATGTCCATCGCGGACCGCAAGGAGAGAAGATAGACGTCATCTTTCCCGACGTTCAATTTCGATTTCCGGAAATGGCCGGCCACGTAAGAACGGAGCCAGCCGTCATCGGCTTTTTTGGGCAAAAGGTCGCGCTTATTGGCGATCACGAGGATCTTTGATTCCCCAAGGATCTCATTCACCTCAGGGATGAAGCTGCATTCGAAGGAGAAAAGGTTGACGACGTAGACGATCAAGGCGTCGCTCGCTCGCGCGTCGCGAAGCATGGAGAGGAAGTCGTCACTGGCCTTCGCGCCGCTGGGGGCGCTGTTATAACGGGTCGTCTTCCAGCATTCCTCGCAGAACAAAGGGGCGCCTAAAGGGCCGTTCTCCAACAATTCATGGCCGATGTATCCCTTTGCTTTGGGATCCTCGCTTTGCAGCACGGCCCCGCATCCATAGCAACGGCGGACGACGTTGAATTGACTCATAGGATCTCCTTCCAAGGCTTCGCATAGCCTTTTTCTTTGATTTTTTTCCGCTTAGGGCGGTCGAAGATGCGGTTGAACTTCGTCCAAGGAGGTTCTTGGCTATCTAAAGGCTCGGTGAGCAGGCAACGAACCCCCGCCCCGTTTCCGGCCTTGACGTCGGTCATGATCTGATCCCCAATCAAAAGGGTTTCCTCTTGGGGCCACCCCTTTTTCTTGAGGAGCTTTTTCATGGGCCCAGAGAAGGGTTTTCTCATATAGGAAGCGTACTGGCAGCCCGCCGCTAGGGCGAATTTTGAGACGCGCTTGCCGGAGTTGTTGGAGCAAATGCAAAGGGACAATCCGGCATCCTCCATTTCCTTGGCCCAAGACAAGAAACGCTCATCGGGGTAAGAAACCGAAT
>SFUB01000096.1 GCA_004561785.1 bacterium
TCTTCTTCCTCTTCCGCTTCCTCTTCCGCGGATTCGTCTGAATCGGAGGAGAGGCCGCAACTCAACAAGGAGATCTTGGCCAAACGCTTCAACGAGGTCCTTGAATCTCCCCGTTATTCGATCAAGAAGGAATCGCTATTGAAGAACAGCGATGAGAAGGACTTCGTCGATACCTTCGTATCGGGACGCTACGTCCGATTGGAAAGCAAAGGGGTGTCCCACATCCTCCGCGCGAACCTTGAGGATCCTAGCCTCACTTCCTCCTACGAATTCCTCCACGAAGGGAATGGTTTGGAGCTGCTTTCGATCGATTCCGAAAAAATCGGGGACTCCTACGCTCCTTTGAGCGACCTTTCTTCCTTCAACCCCCTCTCCGAATACGTCGGGGAAGACGGGAAGGGAACCTTCGCCTCCTCCGACTTCTTGATGAGCGTGGATGAATACGTCATCAACGACTTTGGGAAAGTCCTCTCCTTGGCCGCTCTGCTCAACCTAAGCGGCAGGGCGAGCAACGAGCAATTCGTCTACGCGACGATCTCGGTCGACAAAGACGACAATCTGAATTTCACCTTGGTCCATTCAACCGATGGCTTTACCTTCACAAACTACGCGAAGGGGACCTTCCTCAATCTGGGGAGCGCCTCCTCCGAAGCCGAGGAAAGCTATTTCAAGAATCCGACTTCCCCGACCCTGGCCCCTGCTTCTTCCCTATCCTCCTTTTCCTCCCCTTCCTACACCTTCACCTCGGAGATCTATGAGCATCAAGACAGCGAGGAGTGGGGGTATCTAGAAGGCATGAACGTCCTCGCCTTGGACATAGACAAGGCCTATCACAAATTCGTTTACGATGAGCATTATTACGCGAAGAAAGACGGCAACCTTCACGAACTCTCCCTCAACGGCAAGAACGAAGTGGTGGACGTCGACAAAGGGAAGCCCTGGTCGAGCTTGGTCTACCTCAAAGACGTCTTGAATTCCAAGAACCTTATGAAACTCGACGAGAAGACCTACCGTTATGTGGGCTCCTCTCCCTATGACGTCTTCTATGGACTGACCTTCGCCCGCTCTTTGGGAAAAGAGGACATCAAGCAGATCGACTTCACTCTGAACGGGAACAAATTGACCCACGTCGAAGTCAAATTCAACGAATACGTGGATCCCACGAACTTCGTCTCCTGGGATTGGCACGCGGCCCACATCGAAGTCTCCGAAGACGTCGAAATCGCCCTCCCCACCCCCTTGCCCCCTTTGACCGACGGGTCTGCTCCCGACATCGCGAAGACCCTTTCCTATTTCAGAAAATCCTTCCAAGTCAAGCTCTATAACAAAAACGATCCCTCCAACGCCGCCTACGTGACCTACAGCAACGTCGAAGGCTCCCGTTACATCCTTCGTGAGGAGAAAACCCTGAAACCCGGGTCGCTGTCCGAATACGACAACAAACGGACCGGGTACGCCCTCAATTCGGAGGGCAAGCTCGTCGAGTTCCTCTACACGAGCCAAAATGAAGTCTACGCCCTCTCCGAACCGGAGGAGAACAACCTCGAGGACGCCCTTTGCATGGGCCTATCCCCCGACGTGCTGAAGAAAACCGCGATCGACGGGAAGGCTGCCTATAACCTCCGTGCCCCGATCTATGATCTGACCTCCTCGATTCTAGGCTACAAGCATTTGGACTCGGTCCGCCCGATGACCTTCCACCTCTTCTATAACTCCAACGTCTCCAAAAAGCCTCTGTCCTATGAATACCGTTATGAGTACAATAACGGCCAATCCATCGGCCAGGAAATCGGCGAATTCACCGCTTTGGGCGACGATGAGATCGAAGTGGACGAGAACCTCGTCTCCAAAGTCGCTGGCCTCACTTCCTTCGCCTCTCCCTCGACCTGGGAGATGGAAGAGAACGTCTATCCGACTTTGCTCAGCTTCTTCGGCGAGGCGATCGCCAAGAAGATCCCCTATGTCTATGAGAAATCCCTCTTCGACAAGTGGTACGCGATCACGACCAACATCGTCGACGGCAAGCCGACCCGCCTGACCATCTACCTCCCCGACATCGACATCGGTTACGCCGATGAGACGAATTACATGGGGCGGATGAAGGAGAAGATCCTTGCTTTGGACGGCGTGGTCGCCTCCAAAGACGCGGACGGGGAAGACGTCTATTACCTCGAGGAAAGCGGGAACTACGTCCTCGCGATCGCCTTGGGGAAAACCCCAAAAGAAGGCATCGACCTCTACATCCCGCAATGAGAGAAAGGAAAACCCAATGGAAAAAAGAAAGATCATCCTCCCTCTTTTGATGGGATTGCTTCTCTGCTCCTGCTCCGAGGGACCTTCACTTCCCTCCGAAAGCGGGAATCCCTCGTCCTCGGATAGCGGCCTCATAGACTCCTCGGAGTCTTCTTCCTCCCCGAGCGCCAGCGTCTTCTACACGAACATGGCGAGTCGGAAGAAGAACGCCGCCTACATCTATGACTTCCTCTGCTATGTCGGCACCTATGGGGACTACACCCTCTCCTACGACTTCGAAGGGCTCGCTTCCTACGACCTCTTCAATTCCCGTTACTATTACACCTCGATCCTGCAAAACGGCGGCGTCATGCTCCCCCGAAGCGAAGGGGACGAGATCCTCTACCGTTACGAGATGAACGACGGACAAGTCGACGTCCTGCTCCCTGAGAATGCGAACGGAAACCCCGTCGGCAGCGTCAACGACATCAGCTATTTCTCCCTCTTCGTCGATCCTTCCCAGAAACGCTTCAACTTGGACGAATCCAAGATCAAGATGGACGAGAAAGGCGGTTATTACATCGACGATTCGGTGACCAACCTCACCTTCGCCTCCAGCGTCGGATACTTCTCTTTGGCCTACAACGGCCTCATCAAATCAACCCATTTCTCCTTCCTCGAGACCGGTGACATCGCCTTCACGATCAACGCCCTCTCCCTCGATGGCAACGGGGAGTATCAGGAGACCGTCCTCACGACCGCCAAATTCTCCAACGTCGATTGCTCGAAGCTCGACGCCCTTGAGGGATTCCGCGCCTCTTATGCCCAGGGTGGGACCCTGCCCCCATCCATGGCCCCCGTCTTCTCTTCCTCGAGGCTTACCGCCCATAGCGAAGTGACTCTCCACGTGGGGAACGAAACCCCGTCTCTCTCCACGACGAGCGATGTCTTCATCACCCCGAAGGAGCTCTATGTCGAAAGCAAGGAGCGGGGGAGCGAGCGGCTTTATTCCCATTATTACGAGAACCAAGGCGGCAAGGCCTTCATCGTCGGGATAACCGGCAAGAACGAAATCCTCGAGGAGG
>SFUB01000097.1 GCA_004561785.1 bacterium
TGCTATGTCTTTACTCAACTAAGCGATGTGGAGCAAGAAACGAACGGATTGATTACCTATGATCGAGAAGTCGTGAAGATCTCTCCGGATCTGATGCGTGAGCTTAACAAGGAGATGAAATGGGACTGAATGTAAAAGCGGCTTTCTTCGATGTAGATTGGACCTTGTACGACCATGCTTCCGGCAGGTTCATCCCCTCGGGATTAGAGGCCATCAAGAAACTGATCAAACAAGGAACGAAGGTCTTCCTTTGCTCAGCGAGGAACTATTCCAGCATGAGGACCTTCGGGCTTTTCAAACTCGGGATTCCGTGGAGCGGGTATATCGCGAGCGCCGGCGCCATCGCCGTCGTGGGAAAGCACTACGTTCGAAAGGACCTTGTGGATGCCAATGTGGTCAAAAATCTATGCAAAACAGCCAAAAAACTTGGCAGAAATCTAGAAATCATCACTCCAAAAACCCGCTTTATGATCGGCCAGCCGGATGAATACACGAAGGCATACTACGAAGTTTTCCGGGACGGCATGCCGGCGACTCACAACTATATTGGCCAGCCTTGCACGGGGGTTCTTTTCTTCGGGCCCGAAGATGAGAAGGATACAAAAATCAGGGCTGAGTACCCCGAATTGACCTTCTACCGTTTTGCCTCCTATGGAATGGATATCCAAATCCATCCCCACATCAAAGGCGAAGGAATCGCGGATGTGCTGAATTATCTTGGCCTCTCCAAAGAGGATGCAATCGGTTTTGGGGATGATATCCAGGATATGTCCATGAAGGATGCCTGCGGGACGTTTGTCTGCATGGGCAACGGCAAAGAAGAGGCAAAGAAAGTGGCTTCCTATGTCACGGACCGAATTGAGGATGATGGCTTAGCGAACGCTCTCGTCCGTTTGGGTGTTCTGAAAGATTAAAAAAATGTTGTTTTAAGGGCGCGATTCGTTAGACTTGTTCCGGGTTTTATATGGGAAACTTCGACCAAAGCAAAGCGCCCTACGTCGACGCGCTCAGAGCGTATGCGAAACAGGACATCGTTCCTTTTGACGTACCCGGGCATCACATGGGGAATATCCATAACCCAGCCGTCAATCTTTTGGGGCGGGAAATCTACCGTTTAGACGTCAACGCCCCTATCGGTTTGGATAATCTCTCCCATCCTCATGGGGTGGTGAAAGAGGCGGAGGCATACTTTGCAGAGGCCACCGGGGCAGACCATGCCTTTTTCCTGATCAACGGCACCTCCAGCGGCATCATCGCGATGATCCTTACGGCCTGCCGGGCGGGAGAGAGAATCATCCTCCCGAGGAATATCCATAAATCGATTATCAATGCGCTCATCCTCTCGGGTGCCGTCCCCGTTTACATCATGCCCGAAATCGATGACGATTTGGAAATAGCCAATCAGCCCACGTTGGAACAATATCGGCAGGCGATTTTGGCGCACCCTTCCGCAAAAGCGGTCTTTGTGATTAACCCGACCTACTTTGGGTCTGTTGGAGATCTCAAGAGCATCGTGGAATTGGCCCATGCCCACAATATGGCCGTTTTGGTGGATGAGGCCCACGGGGCCCATTATTATTTCCATGCGCAGGGCAGCCCGATGACCGCCATGGACGCGGGGGCCGACATGTCCGCCGTATCGGTCCATAAAACCGCTGGTTCCCTGACGGGTTCCTCTGTTTTGCTGATGAAGAGCAAAATCTATTCCCCTTGGGAAGTCCAAAAGGCTTTGAACATCATTAATACAACCTCCCCATCCGGCTTATTCATCGCCTCTTTGGATGGGGCTAGACAATTTTTAGCCACCGAAGGGAGAGCGGCTCAGGAAAAGACGTATGAATTGGCTCTTTACGCCGAAGAGGAGATCAACAAGATTCCCGGATTCCGCGTCGCCGGGCGGGAGCATTTCCTCCAACACGGATCTTTTGACTTCGACCGTTCAAAGCTTGTAATCGCCCTCGATAATTTGGATATCAACGGTTTCCAACTTTATCAGCTGGGGATGAGAGATTATAAAATACAGTTCGAATTAGGCGAGACGTATGCCGTTCTTTGCATTTTTGCCATCGGAACAAAGAAGGAACACGTGGATCGTTTGATTGCCGCGTTGAAAGACGTGTCCAAAAAGCATTACAAACCGGACGTTTGCTACGCTGAGCATCGTTTCGACGCCCGTTTCCCTTATGCTTTCGTCCGTCCCAGAATCGCTTTCCATGCGACGGGGAAACTGGTGAAGCTCGAGGATTGCGCGGAACAAATCTCCAAAGAGCAGGTTATGCTCTATCCGCCGGGCATTCCTTTGATTTGCCCCGGCGAAGTTTGGACGCAAGAATTGGTCCAAAGGGTGAAAAAGTACATCGATTCCGGAGTCACCGTTCTTTCCACTTACCCCGATGCTTTTGAGGTGATCGATATGGCCAATTGGAAGCAATTCCCCCTCTATAAGAGAAGGTTCCAAGAATATATATCCAATCGCAGAACCACTCCCTCCGCGGATGGATACCGTATGCCTTTCGAGGGCGGTAAACATAAGGCTACGGTGATCCTATGGCCCTTCCGCGCGGATACCTGGCGCGACAAAGGGCTTCCGGCCCAAAAGGCCTTTGCCCAAGTCGTTCTGCAGATCGCTCGATTTGAGAAAGTGATTGTAGGGGTGCATCCTTCTTTGCCGCGTTCTTGCTTCGAGTGTTTGGAAGGAAATCCGAACGTGGAGATTATTCGCGTTCGTTATAACGATTCTTGGGCGCGGGACAACATGCCTCTATTTGTGACGAAGGGGCGTTCTCTCCGCGGCGTGGATTTTCGCTTCAACGCTTGGGGCGGCCACGTGGACGGGCTTTATTCCAATTACCACGACGACGACCATCTGAGCTCGGTTTTCTGCCGACGTTATCGGATTCCGGATTACTACCTTTCTTCCTTCGTCTTGGAAGGGGGATCCATCGCTGTGGACGGGGAAGGCACCTTAATCACGACGGAAGCCTGCCTTCTTTCCGAAGGGAGGAACCCGACCCTCCGAAAAGAGGAAATCGAGGAGACTCTCAAAACGTATCTCGGCGTGACCAAGGTCATTTGGATCCCTCATGGAATCGTCGAGGACGAAACCAACGAGCATGTGGATAACATGGTGGCCTTTATTCGCCCGGGCGTTCTCGCCTTGGCTTGGAGCGACGATCCAAGCGACCTCCAATATGAGTATTCCCGGATGGCCTATGACGTTCTCTCCAAAGAGACGGACGCTGAAGGCAACCCTTTCCACATTATTAAACTTGAGGTTCCTTCTCCTTGCCTAAGGGAGACTTCC
>SFUB01000024.1 GCA_004561785.1 bacterium
TCCAGGATTTCCGCGAATAGCGACGCCTCCTCTTGGCCCTGTTGGATCAAATATCGGTCCTCCGAGGTCCGCCAGGAGCGGGCCAAGGACAAGTACGCGATCGCCTCGGCGAGGTTCGTCTTCCCGGATCCATTGGCCCCCAGGATGAGGTTCAGCCCCTTTGGGAAGCGTAGATCCAGGCTTTCGTAGCCCCGCCAATGCTCCAGGCGGAGCCGGGTCAGGATCATGAGACGATCTCGACGCGGATCCCCGAGGTCTCGACGGAATCGCCGGGCCGGAGCTTCCTGCCCCTGCGGGCGTCGGGGATCCCGTTCACCAGCACCTCGTTTTCGGCGAGGTAGCGTTTGGCTTCGCCGCCCTCTTGAATGATGCGGGCGAACTTAAGCAGCTGCCCAAGGGTGATGTAGTCCGTGGTGATGGTTACGGTGCGCGTTTCTTTTTCCATAAGCAAATGTGTGGGCAAAAATCCCTGAGACCATTTTATTACTATGTAATAAAAAGCGGTAGGTGTTTCTACCGCTTTTCCGTCGTTTTTTGCCTGTTTTTTAGGGCTTAGTACGTCCTCATCGGGGTGATGAGCTCCACGACCGAGGGATTGGAGGGGTCGCGGACGACGAAGGGCTTCATTTCGCCTTGGAAGCACAAAGTCACGTCGTCGCTTTTAAGGGCCCGGATCGCATCCGAGACAAAGAGGGAATTGAAGCTGATCTGAAGCCTTTCGCCGGTGAAGCGGCAGGTGGACAGACTCTCCTCGGCCGAACCGGAGAGATCGTTTTTGGAAGAAACGCGGACGGATTCCTCCATCATGGTCAGTGTGACGACCGGCTGGTCATTGGAGGTGACGGAGGCGCGGTCCATGGCGGAGAGGAGCTCCGAAGCGCTGACTTCGAGGTAGTAGTTGAAATTCTGCGGGATGATGGCCTTGGTAACGGGGTAATCCCCGGCGATCAGACGGGTCGAGACGGTGGTATTCTCGAAGCGGAAGAGGGCTTTGGTGCTGGAAATGGCCATCGAGACGGTCTTCGCGCCTTCGAAGAGGCGGGTGATGTCCACGAGCACCCTGGCGGGGATGTTCGCACGGAACTTGACGTCCTCATCGACGGAAATGGCTTTTTTGGCCAAGCGGGCAGAGTCGGTGGCAACGGCACTCAGTTCGCCGTTCGCGGCTTCTAGATTCAAGGCAGTCAGAACAGGACGGGCCTGCTCTTTGTTGGAAGCGGCGAAGGCGGTAGCTTCAACCAGCGAAGCGAAATCGGAGGTCGGAAGGTCAAGGACGGTTCCGTCCGGATCCAAATCGATGTCAGGGTATTCCTCCGCTTTCACGCAGGCGAATTTGTAGGAGGTCTTTCCGTCACCGACTTTGGCGATGGACTCATCGATGATGTCAACCGAGATTTCCGAACCGCTCATTTTGCGGACGCCTTCCAAAAGCAGTTTGGAATTGATGAGGGCGGAGCCCATGCCGGCGTTGCGGATGACTTCGTCTTCTCCGTTGCGATAAGGAACGATGGAGCGGATGGTGATTTCGGAATTGGATCCGGTTACCTCAAGTCCTTTTTCGCTGAGCTCCAGTTTGAAATTGGCCAAGGTCGGAATCGGGTTCTTCAGCACGATGGCATGGTTGGCTGCATTCAAGGCTTTGAGAAATTGTTCTTTGGAAACGACGAAGCGCATATCAATACTCCAATCTAATTTGTTTTTAAGAATTTTTAATAATAGTAATAAGCTTTGTTGAAACTGTGGAAAACCTGCGTTTCACTCCGCTTGTTAGTTTACCATGGCGGGGCTACGGCCGATACCTTTATTTATGAATAAATAAGGCTTTTTGTCTGGCGGCCGTTTGGCGGCGTCGCGCCCATTTTGGCCGCTATGGTTATCCACAATTTGTTCACTTTCGCGGAAACGTTTTCCACCTCGGAGACGGGCCTAAGCTATTTTGCCTTCAGCCTTTGTTTCAAATCGTCGATCGCCTGCTTCAGGCTCTCGTCGTCTTTGAGGCTTTTTTCGACTTTGCTGACCGCGTTCATGACCGTCGCGTGGTCCTTTCCCCCGAAACTGTTGCCGATCTTCGTGAACGGGGTGTCTAGCAGGCTTCGGGAGAGGAACATGGCGATGTGGCGGGCCATGGCAATGCGGCTGGTGCGAATTTTGCCGGTGATCTGAGCCGGGGTGAGGGAGTAGTAGTCCGCCACGGTGGCGATGATCTTGTCCTCGGTCAATTTGCCCACGCTTTCCTGGGCGGAGATCAAAGAGGCGATGGCCTTCTTCGTGACGTCCATTGTGATGTGCTGGGTCGGCTCCAGATTGATCGTGTAGAAGAGCAGCCGGTTCAAGGAGCCTTCCAGGTCGCGGACGGAAGAGGAAAAGCGAGAGGCCAAAAACTCGATGACGTCCTCATCGAAATCCTTCGCCGAGAGTCCATTGGCCTCGATTTTCATCCTCAAGATGGCCTCCGACGTTTTGAGATCCGGCTTTTGAATCGGGAGGACAAGACCGCTGCTGAAGCGCGTTTTCAAGCGTTCGTCGATCCCTTCCAAACGGCTGGGGTCTTGGTCGGAGGTGATGACGATTTGCTTGCCTTGGGTATAGAGAGCTTGGAAGACGATGAAGAACATTTCCATCGTCTTGGAACGTCCGATCAGGTACTGAATGTCGTCGATTAGAAGGACATCTACGTCGTTTTTGAAATATTGGGAGAGGGACTGGTCCTGTTTGGCTCCGGTCGCGAAGCGGATGTATTCGTCCACGAAATCCGAGGCGGAGATGTAGAGGACTTTCGCCATGGGACGGCGCGCCTTGATCTCGTTGCCGATGGCCTGAAGGAGGTGCGTCTTGCCCAGCCCCGATTGGGAATGGACCAGCAAGGGGTTGTAGGTTCCGCCGGGGTTATGCGAAATCATCAAAGCCGCTTGGAAGGCTTCGCGGTTGGAATCGCCCACCACGAAGTTGGAAAAAGTGTATTTGGGGTCAAGCCTGGCTTCGGCGAAAAAAGTCGGTTTCTTTTCCTCTTTCTCTAAGGGGGCCGCCTTCAAAGAGCCCTGATTCACGAATTCCACTTTGTAGTTGGTGGAGGTCTCTTCCTGGACGCAGGATTGGACCAATTCGGTGTAGGAGGCGGTCAAAACGGTCGCCCCAAGGCTGGAGTTGACGGCGATGAGAAGGGTATCCCCCTGAACCGAGTCGATGTAGCTGCCGCCAAAGAAGGTGTCGTAGATATGGTCGTCGCCTAGTTTGTCTTTGATTCTTTTCAGCGATCGGTTCCAGATCGCCGTGAGTTGGGAGATGGATTCGGGCATAATGGTAGATTTCCTGAGGAAAATTAAAGCATTTTCCACATAGGAATTCACCAAAAAAGAGGCATGTTTCGATTTTTCCACAATCAAGAACGGGAAAAGAGGTGCTGCGGTGCTATTTTCCAGTTATCCACAAAATTAGAATGTGGAAAACTTGTGGAAAACTTTTGGTGTCTTTTGCTTTTGTGGAAAAGTATCGCAGAAACCTGCTTGTCCACAAGCGAGGACGGCCTGAAAGCTTAGGCAACAACGGGGAAAATGCGGTTTGTCCCCTAAAATGTGAGCCTTTTCCTAACCGCCATGTGAATTGTTTCTAATGGCTTTTGGGAATTCCGGTTTCCTGAACCCCCACAAAAGACTTTCCACGGATGTTCGACTTTCCGAAGCGCCTCGCGCGTATAAGGGCGCGTGCGAATTTTCATTGTGCTAAAAAAGGCCGGTCCGTATAATAATCACCGCTACTGCGCAAAGGAGAAAAACTATGGGTAAGAAAACTTATCAGCCTTCCAAGAAGAAGCACATCAACGTCAACGGGTTCCGCGCCCGCATGGCCACCCCCGGCGGACGCCGCGTCTTGGCTCGCCGCCGTGCTAAAGGCCGCGCTCGTCTTTCCGCTTAAGCTTCAGCCATTCAAAGCATGAAGAAAGAGTATCGAGTCAGAAAACACCGCGAATTCGATCGGATCATTCATGCCGGAGCGAAGGTGAAAACCCCGCATTACACCATTTACGTCGAGAAGGCAGAGGACCAAGCCCATTCCAGAATCGGCTTGGCCGTTTCCAAAAAGAACGGAAACGCCGTCACCAGGGTCCGCATCAAAAGGCAGGTCCGGGCGATGGTCTCGCGCCACTTCGACTGCAAACCCCGCCTGAACTTAATCATCGTCATCCGCCCGAGCTATTCCCCTGAGGAAAAGGTCGGGAACGAAGAAGAGCTCGCAAAAGCTCTCGCTGAAATAAAGGACACCGCAATTGAATAAGCACAAATTGAAAAAGAAACTGCTGGGGATCGCAACGCTTGGGCTTGGCGTTGCTTTGCTTTCATCCTGCACGCAGAATTTCTGCTCCGAGGCCGATAAGGCCAAGATGCTTTACCCTTATGAGCAAGGCGTCACCATCTACGTCACGAAAGCCAAATATGAGGAGTTGAAGACCGCCGAGGCCACCAAAGACCTCATCGCCGCGGAAGAGGCGATGACCTTCAATGGCACCGCCGTCGCGGGCAAGGCCCTCAGCCAAAACGAAGAAATCTATAAATACGTCCCCTACACCAAAGCGGACAACGTCTATACCTTCACGGCCAAGAAAGCCGAATCGCTGCTTCAAGGGACGATTTTGAAAAGCGCCGCCACCAACGGCTACGCTTTGCCCTCCATCCAGTATTGGGCCGCGATCGATGATTATACTTTGAAGGCCGCCGTCACTCAGGCTGCCTACGAAGGCAACGTCATCTCTTCCGCCTATTCGGGCCTCACCGATTTCGCGAATGTCCCCTCCGACTTCGTCTCCGGCATCAAGATCGCCTGCGCGACCGGGAACGCCGAAGCCGACCAAGTCACCGTTGACTCGATCAACGCCGAGTCCAATGTCTGGTACGTCAATCCCTATCTTGAGGAAGATTCCGATGGGACCGGCGCCCACAGCATCGATTACGGGCACTCCTTGCTCCGCCGCTACGGGTACGTGAAGTTCTCCGGGCTTGAGGACAAGATGTTCGCTCACATCGATGCTTGGACCGCAGATCTCTTCAAGAACACCTCCGACGCCGGGCTTGGGGTGGATGGATGCCCGAATGAGGACTTCGCCAAACTTTACCAGAACAACACCATCGCCAAAGTCAACGCGATCCGCACCTGCATCGCCACCCGCGATGGCATCTATGGCCACTATGGACCTGGACGCGATTGGGAAGTCGACATCAGCGCCAAGGATTGGGGATATGCCTGGAACAAAGGCTTCCTCGAAGGGCTGCTTGTCTATCCGATCTCTTGGATGGTCGATACCTTCGCTTTCGGGATGGATTCCGCCCTCACCGGGTGGAGCCAGCTCCTCGCCCTCGTCTTCGTCACCTTGATCGTCCGCGCAGTCTTGATGGCCGCGACCTTCAAGAATACCTTGGATCAGCAAAAGATGCAGAATCTGCAGCCTCAGCTCGCCAAGCTCCAGGAGAAATACCCGAACTCCAACACCAACCAAGCCGAGAAGGCCCGCATGAGTCAGGAACAGATGGCTTTGTATAAGAGAAACAAGATCAATCCGATGGGTCAGATCCTCGTTCTCATCATCCAGTTCCCCGTCTTCATCTGCGTTTGGTCCGGCTTAGAGGGATCCGCGGCCTTGTCTTCCGGCTCGATGCTGAACCTCAGGCTGTCTGATACCATCCGCGAGACCTTGTTCAACGTTTCCGGGGCTTGGTACCTGAATACTTCCGGCTGGTGGACCGCCCTCGTCCTCTTCATCCTGATGGCTGCCACGCAGGTCCTCGCCATGATGCTTCCGCGCTGGATCGCCAAAGCCAAGACGAAGAACATCAGCAAGATGGGCAAGAATCCCGCCGCCGTGGACGCCAATAAGCAAGGCAAGATCATGATGATCGTCATGCTGATCTTCACGATCTTCATGGGCTTCATGCTTCCGGCCGCTATGGGTATCTACTGGTTGATCGGAGGTCTCATTTCCATGCTTCAAACCTTCATCTCCCAGATGGTTATGAATCACGCCAATAAGAAAAAGAGGAAAATATGAAAGAATTCACCGCTAAAACCGTCGATGAGGCCGTAAGCCTCGCCGCCGAGGAACTCAAAATCGATCCGAGCAAACTTCTCTACAAGGTCACCGAAGAGAAGAAGGGTCTCTTCAAAAAGAGCGCCACGATCGCGGTCTACCTCGAAGAAGACGCAGTCGCCTACGCGGAAGAGTATCTGACCGCCTCCCTCAAAGCCCTTGGCGTGGACATCACGACCGAAGGCAAGATCGAGGATGAGATCATCAAGATTACCATCAACTCCGAGAGGAATTCGATCCTCATTGGGCGCGGAGGCAGGACCCTCCAGTGCCTCAACGAGCTCACGAAGCTCGCCGTCAGCAATAAGTTCCGCCGTCGTTATCGCCTTCTGCTCGACGTCGGGGGATACAAAGAGGATAAATACGAAAGGGTCACCCGCATCGCCAAGCGCGCTGCCCGCGACGTCCTCTCTTCCCACCAAGATGTCCAGCTCGATCCGATGACTCCGGATGAGAGGAGGGTCGTCCACAACGCCCTCTCCGGAATGGAGCACATCAAAACCGAATCCACCGGCGAAGGCGATGACCGCGCCATTTGGATCCGCTACGTCGACTGACCAATCGAATAAGGCGCCGCGAGGCGCCTTTTCTCTTGGCGAAAAAGGTATAATTCCTCATGGTATGAACAAGCCCATCATCGCTCTCGCCACCCCTCCCTTGAATTCCGCCCTCGCCCTCATTCGCATCTCCGGGGAAGGGTGCTTTGAGATGGCCGATGATCTTTTTAGTCGCCCTGTCAGCGGCATCCAATCCCGTTCCATGCTCGTGGGCTACCTAAAAGATGGCGAGAAAACCATCGACCAGGTCGTTTTGCTCGTCTATCCTCATCCCGCTTCTGTCACAGGGGAGGACGTCCTGGAGATCTGCTGCCATGGGTCAATGTTGATCGTGGGGGAAATCGTTCAAGCCTTCTTGGGCAAGGGATGTCGGTACGCGACCCGCGGGGAATTCACCGCGAGGGCTTTCTATAATGGCAAAATGGACCTCATTGAGGCGGAGGCCGTGAATGACCTCATCAACGCGACCACCGCGGAGAGCAAGAATCTGGCCCTATTGTCCCTAAGCGGAAAGACATCCGCTTTGATCGCCCCCTTGAAGGAGAGGATCGCCTCCCTTTTGGCGCTACTGGAAGTGAACATCGATTACCCAGAATACACAGATATCGAAGAAGCCAACTCGAAGACCATCGAGGAGAAAACGAAGGGGATCCGTTCCGAACTCGCTTCCTTGATCAAGCAAGGGGAGGAAGGAAAGATCATCCGCGAAGGCGTCAAAATCGCTTTGGTGGGGTCTCCTAACGCCGGCAAATCAAGCATATTAAATGCTTTGCTGGATGAAGAGAAGGCCATTGTTTCGCCCCTTCCCGGCACGACGAGGGACATTGTGGAAGGGAGTTTGTCCCTGAAAGGCGTCCCCTTGACCCTTTTGGATACCGCGGGGATCCGTGAATCCAAGGATCAGATCGAATCCCTGGGCGTGGAACGCTCCAAGAAAGCAATTGAAAAAGCCGATTTGGTAATCCTTGTCGTCGACGCTTCCAAGGGAATGGGCAAGGAAGATGAAGAGATTCTGTCTTTTGCCGCCAAGAAAAAGACCTTGGTTTGCTATAACAAATCCGACCTTATTAATAATAAGGATAAAGGCAAATTGCTCGTGTCTGCGAAGAAAGGGGAATTGGAGCCTTTGAAAGAAGCGATCTTCTCCTCACTCGGTTTGGCCGCTTCGTCTTTTGTCTCCCCATCCTTCAGCAACGCGAGGGAGCTTGGGGTGCTGAGGCAAATCGACCAAAGGCTTTCGGAAGTGGAAAAGGCCGCGCAATCCACCTTGCCCCCCGATCTGCTTTCGATTCCTCTGCAGGAAGCCTATAACTTATCCAGAAAACTATTGGGGGAGGATCCGACCCAAGATCTAGGAGAGGAAATCTTCTCCCGTTTCTGCGTGGGGAAATAAGAATATGAACGCGTATTTCGACTCCCATTGCCACCTCAACGACGAGGCCCTTTATCCAAAAAGGAAGGAAATCGTCGAAGAAGCCCTTAAAAACGGAGTAAGGACCCTTCTGGTTGTCGGCTACGACGTTCCCTCGAGCTTGAAAGCGGTGGAAATCGCCAGAGAATTCGAAGGATGCTACGCCGCGATTGGCTTTCAACCCGAGAATTTGTCCGATGCGAAAGATGAGGATCTGGATTTGTTCCGGGAACTCGCGAAAGAGAAGAAAGTCCTTGCAATCGGGGAAATCGGATTGGATTACCATTGGTTCAAGGAAGCGAAGGACCGCCTCAACCAGAAAAGATGGTTTATCAAGCAGATTGAATTGGCCAACGAGCTCGATCTCCCGGTTTCGATCCACGCCAGGGAGGCTTTGGGGGATGCGCTTGAAATCCTAAAAGAGCACCCTTTGAATCGAAAAGGAGTTTTGCATTGCTATTCTGGGTCCTTTGAAACCATGAAGGAAATGGCAAAACTCGGGATGTATTTCGGATTTGACGGCCCCATCACCTTCAAAAACGCGGTTGAGCCGAAAAAATGCGTTGCTGCCTGTCCAATGGATCGCCTTTTGGTCGAGACGGATTCGCCCTATCTTTCCCCAGTCCCTTATCGGGGGAAGGAAAACCACCCCTCCAACATTCCCCTCATCGTGAAAGCGATGGCAGAGCTTAGGGGAGAAGAGGAAAATGAGGTCGCGGAGAATCTGAGGAAGAATTTCGCTTCCTTGTTCCGCGTGGAACCATGAACAAGATACCTTATCCTTCCATAATTGTGGTGGAAGGCACCTCTGATGAGGCTTTATTGCATTCTTTCCTTGATGTGGACGTTGTGACTACGAACGGAAGTGAAGTTTCACGTGAAACAATAGATTATTTGAAGAACGCGGCCACGACTCGTTCCATCGTGATTCTGACCGATCCGGATTCCCCCGGGAAAAGGATCCGCGATTTGATCGCCAAAGAGGTTCCCTCCGCTCAGCACGCCTTCGTCCGAAAAGAGAAATCGATCAAGCACCATAAAGTCGGCGTGGCCGAATCAAGCAAAGATGAGGTTCTCCTTGCCTTATCTCACCTCGTTCCCGCGAGTTCCCCAACCCGCGGAGTCCTAACTGGAGCCGATTTGCTGTCCCTTGGCTTGGCTGGGTGCCCAGGGGCCGACGAAAGGCGGAAAGAGGTGGAGGCAAGACTTCATCTGGGCCATGGAAACGCCAAGACGTTCTTGAAGAGGGCGAACGCGATCAACCTCAGCATCCAAGACATTCAGGAGGCTATGAAATGAAAACCAAAGATGCCTATTTCTCCGAAATCGAATCCTATAAGCTCCTCGCGAAGAAAGAAGTGGGGCAAAACTTCCTGATCGATTCTTCTTCCGCCGAGAGAATCGTGGGATGCCTTGATATACAAGAAAAGGATAAAGTGTTGGAAATCGGCTGTGGCGCCGGGTCTTTGACTTTCTTTTTGGAAGAGCAAAAGGCACATGGCGACGCGATTGACATCGACGAGGGCCTTTTGCTTAAGCTGAAAAACGATTTTCCGGACGGGAATCTGAATATCACCCACGGGAACGCAATGAAATGGGACTATTCCTCCTATACGAAAATCGTGGGCAATCTTCCTTATTACATCACTTCGGGCATTGTGGAGAAGGTTCTCTTGGGGTCGGAAAAAGCCGAAAGACTCGTCATCATGGTTCAAAAAGAAGCCGGAGAACGCCTTTTGGCGGGAGTCGGGAGCAAGGACTATGGCCCTTTGAACGTCCTTTTGTCCTTGTCTGGGAAACTGAAAAGGGAATTCAAGGTCGCCAGGAGCGGATTTGCCCCCGCGCCTCACGTGGATTCCGTCGTCCTTTGTCTGGATTTCTATCCCAACCGAGATTTAGAGGAACTCAAGGAAACCTATGAGCTTTGCTCGAAACTGTTCCTCCAAAGAAGAAAAACCATCGCGAATAATTTAAAGACGGTGATGAAAGAGCAGGAGAAAGCCGGTAAGATTCTCCTTGGCAGCGGCGTGGACGACACCAAACGCCCTGAACAATTGACCCCAGAGGAATACGTTTCCTTAAGAAAAGCGAGCTTATGATTACCAAATCCTACGCGAAGATTAACTTAAGCCTCCAAATAACCGGAAAAAGGGAAGATGGATATCATCTCCTGGATATGATTAACCTTCCCTTGGCCCTTCATGATATCTTGGAATTCGTCCCACTTCCGTTCTCGAAGGAAACCTACATTATCTGCGATGATCCCGGGCTTTCCAAGCTCAAACACAACCTTTGCCAAAAGGCCTTTGGCTTGCTGAAGGAAAAATACGGGTTCACTCAAAACTTCGTCATTAAAATCCATAAAGAAATCCCTTTCGCTGCCGGGCTTGGCGGAGGCAGCAGCAATGCCGCGACCGTCTTGCTGGGGATCAATAAGATCCTCCATTTGGGCGCAAGCCTTGAGGAACTCTCGGACATCGGCCTCAAAATCGGAGCGGATGTGCCGTTTTTCCTCAGGAATCAGCCGATGGAGGTTTCTGGCATCGGGGAAATCATGAATCCCATCCCGGTGAAGAAGAACTTTGAAATCCTCATCGTGAAGCCCCAACAGGGATTGTCTACGAAAGACGTTTACGATGTCTGCGACAGCTTCCCGAGGACGGCGATTGACACCGCTTTGGTCAAAGAAGGGCTCGCGGAACATGATGAAAGCAAAATTGCCCGTGGCATTGGCAATGACCTGATGGCCCCCGCGGAATCCTTGCTTCCCGAAATCGGGGAGATCTATGGGCTTCTTCGAAGAGAAGGCTTCGAGATTGTCTCCATGTCCGGATCCGGATCGAGCTGCTTCGCTTTGTCCACCAAAGCAGGGCTTTGCAAAGAAGCCTTCCATAAATTCGACAAGATGGGCTATATCGTTCGTTTGACCAAGATCCTTTGCTGAAAAGGGTCTTTTTCTTAAATCAAAAAGGAGGAAAAACGGAATGTTCGATTGCACGCCGTGCTATGGAAAAGATGTCTATATCGATGAGAAGCGAGTCGGATACGTGGAAAGGCTTGGGGACGGAGACGCCGCCATCACGATATCCGGAAGGAACTTCGCTAGGCTCACCGCCGATGGGAAAATTGCCCGCGATGGAAAGCTGATCGGCGAAGTCGATGACGGCGGGATTCTCTATTTCGGCGAAAGAGAAGTGGGGGAAGTGACTCCGGAAAACGATCTTCTTTTCTACGGCGATTGCCTATAAAAGCGGTTCAGTCTGGTTTAATCGGCTTTTGAGCACCCTATAAAATCTTGGATTTTTGAAATTTTCGTTCTAAAAAATCCGAAAATTATAAAAAAGCACGTTTTCCCTTTTGAGGAAGACGTGCTTTTGTGCTTTTTAGGAGCGATTACTTCTTTTCGTGAAGGATCGCGGCTTGGGCAGCGGCCAAGCGGGCGAGCGGGACGCGGAACGGAGAGCAGGAGACATAGTCGAGCCCAACCTGATCATAGAACATGATAGAGGCGGGGTCGCCACCGGTCTCACCGCAAACGCCGATCAAGAGATCCTTGTTCGAGGCGCGGCCACGTTCGACGGCCATCTTGACGAGTTCGCCGACGCCGTCGATGTCGACGGTCTGGAACGGATCGAATTCGTAGATCTTGCGGTCGTAGTAATAGGGGAGGAACTGGTTGGCGTCATCACGGGAGAAGCCCATGGTGAGCTGAGTGAGGTCGTTGGTCCCGAAGGAGAAGAATTCGGCCTCTTTGGCAAGTTCGCCGGCGCGGATGCAGGCGCGCGGGATTTCGATCATCATACCGACGTGGTAGACGAGCTTCTTGCCCTCTTTCGCCATTTCGTCCTCAACGGTCTTGATGACGACCTCTTTGGCCCAGCGATACTCTTTGAGCTCGCCGCAGAGAGGGATCATGATCTCGGGCTCGATGTCCTTGCCGACCTTGGCGGAAGCCTCGATGGCGGCCTGGATGATGGCGCGGGCCAAGACGGCGTAGATTTCCGGATAGGCGACGCAGAGGCGGACGCCACGGAAGCCCATCATCGGGTTGGCTTGGTGGAGCTGGTTGATGCGATCGCGGACCTTCTGTTCCGAAACGCCCAACTGAGCGGCGATTTCAGCGATGGTCTTGTCATCGTGGATTTCGGGGAGGAATTCGTGTAGCGGGGGGTCGAGAAGGCGGATGTTGACGTTGGTATCCGGGTTGGCCTCGTACATGTGACGGAAGTCATCGGCGAGGAACGGACGGATCTTCTCGAGGGCGGCTTCGCGCTGTTCAGTCGTGTCGGAGAGGATCATCTCACGCATGTGGAGGATGCGCTCCGGGGCGAAGAACATACGCTCGGTGCGGCAAAGGCCGATGCCTTCGGCGCCGAAGCGGTTGCCGTTGTCGGCGTCGGAGACGGTGTTGGCGTTGACGCGGACTTTGAGGCGGCGATACTTGTCAGCCCAGCCCATAAGGCGGCCGAAGTCTCCACCGAGGTCGGCGGGGACCATCTTGATGGCGCCTTCGTAGACGAGACCAGTAGTCCCGTTGACGGAGAGGATGTCGCCTTCGTGGAAGATCTTGTTGCCGACGGTGACGGTCTTTTCTTCTTCGTTGACGACGATTTCAGTGGCGCCGGCAACGCAGCATTTGCCCATGGAACGGGCAACGACCGCAGCGTGAGAAGTCATGCCGCCGCGGGCGGTGAGGATGGCTTCGGAGTTGACCATGCCGATGATGTCTTCCGGAGAAGTCTCGGCGCGGACAAGGACGACCTTCTTGCCAGCATCGTGCCATTCTTTGCACTCGTCGGCGGTGAAGACGATGGCACCGGTGCCGGCGCCCGGGGAAGCGGGGAGACCGTGAATGACGGCGTCGTGAGCTTTGAGGTCGGCGGCATCGAACATCGGGTGGAGCAGGTCATTGAGCTGCTTCGGCTCGACGCGGCAGACAGCCTCTTTCTCGGAGATCAAGCCTTCATCGACGAGGTCGCAAGCGATCTTCAAAGCGGCGCGAGCGGTACGTTTGCCGTTACGGGCCTGGAGGAAGAAGAGTTTGCCCTTCTCGATGGTGTACTCCATGTCCTGCATATCACGGAAATAGTTTTCCATGCGGGTGATGGTTGCGAGGAATTCCTTGTAGACTTCGGGCATCCTCTTGGCAAGCTCATCGATGTGGAGCGGGGTGCGGACGCCAGCGACGACGTCTTCGCCCTGGGCGTTCGGGAGGAATTCGGCGTAGATTTTCTTTTCGCCGTTGCCGGGGTCGCGGGAGAAGGCGACGCCAGTGCCGGAATCTTCGCCCATGTTGCCGAAGACCATGGTCTGGACGTTGACGGCGGTGCCCCATTCATAGGGGATGCCGTTCATCTGACGATAGACGTTGGCGCGGGGGTTGTCCCAGCTGCGGAAGACGGCCGCGACGGCCTCTTTGAGCTGGACATAGGGATCGGTCGGGAAGTCTTCGCCGAAGATTTTCTTGTAATAGGCTTTGTAGTCGTTGACCAAGGCTTTGAGCTGCTCGGTGGTGACTTCGGTGTCAAGCTTATAGCCGTTGTCGGCTTTGATCTTGTCGAGCATCGCGTCCATTTCGGTGCGCGGATGGCCTTTGGCGATGTTGGTGAACATCAAGATGAAGCGACGATAGGAGTCCCAAGCGAAACGCTCGTTGTTAGCGGCTTTCGCGAGCTCGACGACGGTCTCATCGTTAAGACCGAGGTTGAGGATGGTATCCATCATGCCCGGCATGGATTGGCGGGCGCCGGAACGAACGGAAACCAAGAGAGGGATGCCAACTCCGCCGCCGAAGGCTTTGTTGTCGATCTTCTCAACTTCGTGAATATGCTTCACGATGTCTTCCCACACGAAATCAGGGATCTTCTTCCCGGAATCGTAGTAAAGGGTGCAAGCTTCGGTGGAAATGGTGAAACCGGCGGGGATTCTGACCCCAGCCGCGGTCATTTCAGCAAGTCCGAAGCCCTTTCCACCAAGGATTTCTTTGCCGAGATGATGCTCGTGGGCTTCCTTGAAGGAATAGACGTACTTCTTTTCTGCCATGTTGTCCTCCTAAAGACAATTAAGGGCTTTTATTAAAGCCCTAGCGGGAAGATATTAGCATGTCCAGACGGATTGAGGAACCTCTAAGGGGCTAAAAAGAGGATTATTTGGGCCAAAATAGAAAACGGGCCCCTTAAGGGGTCCGTTTCGAGACCGGATTCAAGTTCATTGGTTGACTTTGTAAATTGCTTCTTTTCCGTTCTTCTCAGCCAGATACATCCAAAAGATTTTCATCATCATGTGATTGAAGATGAGATGGACGTCTTCCGTGATTTGCATGTCATCGATGGGGCAATGCAGACGATAGTCGGCGAGTTTGATCAGTTTGCCCCCGTTGTACCCCGTCATCCCAATGACTTTTGCGCCCACTTGCTTTGCATAGTCGACCGCTTTGATGATGTTGTGACTGTTTCCGGAACCCGAGATTGCCAAAAGGATGTCGTTGCTAGTAAGACGATCTTTTAGTTGGTAGGCGAAGATGTTCTCATAGGAATCGTCGTTGGCGATAGCCATGATCGTGGGGATGTTGTCATTGAGGCAGATGAAATGGAATTTCTTATCCAAATCGTAGCAGGTTCCTTTTCCAAAATCGCAAACCATATGGCTGGCCGTAGAGGCCGATCCGCCATTGCCGCAGGTGTAGACGTTCCCGCCTCTCTCGTAGCACTCAAGAAGGGCGTTCATCGTTTCGTTGATTTCGTCAACGTTAAGGCTCTTTAAGACTTTCTCTTCAAGCTTTAAGTAATTTGAAATTTGATTTTTGAAATCCATGTCATTCTCCTCCGAAAATATAATTAACCGCTTCCTCGAGAGTCTTGCAAGTGAAGTCAGGTTTAGCGTCCCCGTATTTCGCATATGGGTGCGGGTCCCCGCCGGTCAGAAGGATGGTCCTGCAACCGGCGTTGATCCCGGTTTGAACGTCCTGGCAGGTATCTCCAATGAACCAAGAAGCCGAGAAGTCGATGTTGAATCTTTTCTTTGCTTCGAGAAGCATCCCGATTTTAGGCTTGCGGCAATTGCAATCGATTTTAAGCTCGGGAACCTCTCCCGGGAATCCTTTGTCTGGGTGATGGGGGCAGAAATAGAGGCCATCTAAGTACGCACCTTCTTGCCCAAGCAGGACCTCCATTTTGTTGTGGATTTCCTTAAGCCCCTCAAAGGTTGTTTCTCCTCTTGCGATGACGGGCTGATTGGTTATGCAAACAGCCAGGTAAGGGGAGCGGTTGATTCGGGAAATTGCTTTGGCTGCGCCTGGGATCAACTTCATTTTTGAGGCATCCGTAACGAAATTGCCGAATACGTTTATTGTCCCATCTCGGTCCAAAAAGATGGCTTTTTGCGGGTTTTTAAGAGATTTAGCCGAAATAACGCCGTTTTTGCAGTCTTTTGTGATACTTTCATAGCGATCTGGGGTCCCTGCATCTTTTACATATTCGGAGCTTCTATATGCATAGGCGCCTCCGCATGCGACGGTCGGGAAAAGAAGGTCTTTTTCAAAGTCCATTTTGATGGGCTTATCTTCCGGATCAAACGTATCAAGCAAGAAGGGAGAGACACAATAGATGCCTGCGTTAGTCAGATTCTCATAGAAGAAATCTCTCGGCTGATTTTTAGATAGGACGGCAATGATTTTTCCGTTCTCGTCCGTTGCGAGCAAATCCGAGTCGTAGGGGTGGGAGTTGGGGTGGGCGAAGGCTGTTAGAATGGCTCCTGACTTTTTGTGGGCCCCCATGAATTTCCGCCAATCGATGTCCAACATCAGATCACCGAAGCAAAGGAAGAAATCCTCATCGATTTTATCGGCGACTAACTGTAGCGCCCCGCCGGACCCTAAAGGTTCATTCTCGACAATGTAATGAATGGTGCAACCGAACTTCGAACCATCGCCAAAATAGTCTTGAATGGCGTTCGTCTTATGAGAAACGACCAGGAAGATTTCGCTGATTCCGCTGGCCACCATTGATTCGATTTGCCACTGCAAAATTGGTTTGCCAAAAATGTCAACCATAGGCTTTGGCAAATCGCCCGTAATGGATTTTAGACGCGTGCCGGCTCCACCGGCTTGGATTAAGGCAATCATTCCGTATACACAATCGTCGCGCCCGATTGATCGAGCTCAAACGGCATCTCCTTCAGTTCGTGCAAGGCCTCTCTGACGGCCTTTCTTTTTTCAGCCTCGGGGACGTAGAAAAGCAAGAATCCTCCACCTCCGGCTCCAAGGAGCTTTCCGCCGCTGGCGCCAGCCGCGATGCCTAATTCATAGCAATGGTCAATCAAGGGGCTGGTGATTCCGTTGGCGAGGCTCTTTTTGATCTCCCAGCCTTGTTTGAGGCAGGGTCCGATTGCATCAACGTTGTTTCCCTCTAACTCCCTTTTCAAATCGCGAGTCATTTCACAAAGGCGAATGGTGGCGTTGATCTTCTCATTGGCACTTGCGAGGTTTTTGGTTTCCTCTCCCAGGATTTTATTCGCATCATGCAACGCACCAGTATAGAAAAGCATCATGGAACTCTCCAAGTGCCTTCTGGCCGAAGTGCCCATGATGATAGGTTCGACCTTGACGAAACCGTCGGGTTCGAATTCGTAATAACGGAGTCCACCGAAGGCAGCGGCGAATTGGTCTTGTTTCCCAATGGGATTGCCGAGTTGATTGATTTCGACGTCGCAGGCTTCTTTCGCGACCTTATAAGCCGATACGGAATGGTTGTTATAGCCATAAAGGGCTTTCAAGAGGGCAACGGTGAAAGAGCTCGAGGATCCCAATCCGGTTCCGGCAGGAATGTCGGCCATAGAGGTGATTTCAACG
>SFUB01000098.1 GCA_004561785.1 bacterium
GTATCACAACACCACCACCCGCGATGAGTTCGAGTACAGAAGAACCGTCGACGCATTGCACAGGCAAGCAAACGAATTGGCTTCAACCGTAGCGACGCTGACCGGCTCCAAACTCCAAGCCATCGAAGCGATGATACGCCAAGGTCTTCTCTCCGAAGGAGACGCCATCTTTCAGCGAATGAAAGACGAGGCATCGGGCAAAGTCAGCCTCGACGGCAAGACCCTAGAACGAATCAATGCAATTGAAGATGTTTCGCTTCGTCAGCTTGCCCTTGCAGAAGCAAGCAAAGGGAAAGTCGGTACGTTCGACGAAATACTGGCTGCCGCCAAGAAACAATATGAAAGCCTTCTCGAGTCCAGCAAGAAGGGATTCGTGGAAGAGACGGTCGCGGAGATGCGTGCCGGAGGCGTGGACGAGACCACCATCAGCAAGATTGTCGAAGGTTCTTCGTCTATTGACGAGATCTCCGAAGCCGCATCCGCCGCCATCACCGACGAAAAGGTTCGCAAAGAAACGCTGAAGGTTATAATTAAGGCCATCAAAGCGAGGGGTTTTATTGTAGACACCCGCAACAACCTAAAAATCGACCGCGAAAAGAACGTGGTACGCCTTGTGGCATTGAAGGCTTCGGGACAGAAGGCCGAATTTGAGATTCAGCTCAGCGGAAGATTCATGTACCGATTTGACGGCTACGAGGGGCAAGCCTGCAAAAAGGATATCGAACCCTTCATGAGCGACCTCGCTTCCATCTATGACATCAACGTGCTTCACGAAGAAGTCATCTGGGATAATCCAGACAAAATCCAGATGCAGCAATATCAGCATCACAAAACGAAAACGAACTGAGATTTAAGGAGATAACGCCATGTCACTAGCAACCAGTTTCAACAAAATCCGCCGCAGCGTCGGCATCAAAAAATGCGTCATCATCGACGGAAACGTAGGAGATGTATATCTCGATAAGAACAAGAAGCTCGTTACCCTCAGGGAATACCTCGAGGCGATGCTTGAAGAGATGGAATACCCCGACATCGTCTACTGGGACCGCGTCGAGGGTGCCACGGGTGCCATCGACCGTCTCCAGGTCACCGATTCCGTCGAAGTCAAAGGCGATTCCTATGACCTCGATGACGACGAGCAGGAAGACGAGAAGCCACAAACGAGCGGGCTCTTCAAATCCCCTGCCGAAATCATGAACGTTGTCTACAAGAACGTCATCGACAAGAAAAAGAAGGTCGCCTTCATTCTCAATTGGTCCGAATACCTCTTCTCCGTCAATGGGCTTTCCGACGACGAAAGGCAGAACATCACGTTGCTAGGCAAAGCGCTTAAGGACCGCAAAGTCGAATACCTCAATTCCGACTTCAACGAATCCGTCGTCATCATGATTCTAGGAAAATCGACCGGGCTCCCCCTCTCCTTCTATCAGGGCAACCCTGAGGTCGAGATCATCACTCTTCAAAAGCCAGATAGGGAAGAGAGGCGCGCCATCGTTGAGAAGACCGAGGACCAGTTTGACGTTCGCTTGACGCAGAACACCCACTCCCTACTCGACGCCGAGAACGCACCGTTCATTGACATGCTCGAAGATTTCACGAGCCGGGAAATCATCCAGCTCTGCCGCCTGTCGCAGAAAGAGCCGAAGATGACCTACGATAAGCTCTTCTACCTCTTTAAATATGGCGAGAAAGAGAATCCGTGGGAGAAACTCGAATATGCCCGCGTTAAGCAGATTAAGGAAATCCTCTCGAAGCGCGTCATCGGTCAAGAAGAAGCAATCGCGAAGATCGAAAAGACGATCATCAAGGCTTATATGGGCCTCTCTGGTATTCATAAGTCCTCCTCGCGCTCCGCTCCTAAAGGTGTGTTCTTCTTCGTCGGCCCAACTGGCGTTGGTAAAACCGAGCTTTCCAAGGCTTTGGCCAGCTTCTTGTTCGGCGACGACCAGGCCTGCATCCGCTTCGACATGTCCGAATACGCTCAGGAGAATAGCGACCAGAAACTTATCGGCGCTGCCCCTGGCTACGTCGGCTACGAAGAGGGCGGCCAATTAACCAACGCGGTCAAGGAACACCCCTTCAGCGTCATCCTCTTCGATGAAATTGAAAAGGCTGCTAAACCCAATCCAAGGATTCTGGACATCTTCCTTCAGATCCTCGAGGACGGTCGCCTGACCGACTCAAAGGGCGAAACGGTCTACTTCTCCGATTCCATCATCATCTTCACCTCGAACCTCGGCGCCAACGAGGTCGCTGCTTCTTCCGACAAGGAAAGCGTCGCCAAGGAATTCATTCGCATTGTCAAAGAGTACTTTGATAACGAATTGAAGCGCCCCGAACTCTTGGGCCGTATCGGCTACAACAACATCGTCCCGTTCAATTTCATCCAGAACGAGGACTTCCTATACAAGATCTGCCACTCCAAGCTCGGACCGGTCAAAAACGCGATTCGCGAGAAATACAAACTCGAACTCGAATTTGAGAAGGACAAACCCGCCATCGAGTACATCCTCAAAGGCGTCGATATTGCCAAAGGCGGCCGTGACGTTCTTAACGCCATCAACGACCGTCTGCTCGACCCGTTGGCCATGTTCTTGTTCGAGAACAAAGACGAGCTCCGCAGCCTCAGGGGAAGCACCATCGTCGCCAAGGTAGCGCCAAGTGGATTCGAATTTAGCTTCCAAGAGTAACTTCAACGTTGCGATCATAAAGCTCTGCACCCAAACCGAGGGCCCTTTTAAGCGCTGCTGCATCTGGTTCCAGGGCTGCGACTTAAAGTGCCCCGGTTGTTGCAACGAATCCTTGCAGCCCCTACTTCCTAACCACATCATGTCGTTTGAGGAACTGATGGGCGTGATATTACAAGCCAAGGCAGAATTCGACATCGAAGGCGTCACCCTAAGCGGAGGCGAACCGATCCTTCAAAAAGGACTGCCGCTGCTTTTAAGGAGAATTCACGAGGAAGGAATGGGCATCATCTTGTTCTCAGGCCGCCAGAAAGGCTCCATAGACCACGAAATCGTTGAAAACGTGGATTTACTCATCGATGGTCCTTTCATCGCCGAGAAAAGAGATTTTGAGAGGGTTTTGCTGGGTTCTACCAACAAAGGCCTCCATTTCATCACGGGCCGATACAAAGACCAGGAGAGCTACTTCTACAATCCGATTGCCATAGAGGAAGTGGCCCTTGGGAGGGATTATCTATTTATCAACGGCGATTAG
>SFUB01000025.1 GCA_004561785.1 bacterium
GTGGGTTTAAACAAGAATTAAAAGGGAAAACACCTCATTACGACATTACGGACTTTTCGTAGTTATGATGTTTTTAAGACGGTTCGGAAAAATACACTACTGGCCCGCCATCGAAATTAACACGGAGCAATCCGTGTTTTTTCTTTTTCTAGGCTAGCTTGTTCGTCGAGTTGGCACCAAAAAAGCAGAGCCATGGGGCCCTGCTTTCACTTCTTTGGTTGGCCTTATTCCGGCTTGTTCTCGTCTTGAGGGGCAATGCCCAAACGCTGAGCACGCCTGGCGGCGCGTTCGACGTCGCGGTCGCCTTCCCTGGCGAAGAGGGTGAGGCAGATGACGGCGAGGAGGGTGGCGGCGAGGATCAAGATGATCCCCCAATAGCGGTAGCCTAGAGGCGACCAATTGGTGAGCCAAGCCTTCTCGGAGAGGAGGATCCCGTTCTCAGAGGCCAGAACGGGGAGATGTTCCCCGACGATCCCCACGACCAGGAAGACCAATCCAGCCAGCCCGAAAAAGGCGGAGATGAGATACCACACCGTCTCTTTGATGCTTAGTTTCTTGGTCTTTTTCTCGTTCATAATCAGGCTTTCTTCTCTTCTTCGGCTTTGGCGGCTTCGGCGCGCTTGGCGTCATCGGCTTTGACCTGCTCGATGAGGGCGTTGATGGTCGGGACGTAGAGGGAGCGGAAGGTCGCTTCGCTGTCGCGGACGTAGAGGTTGATGGTCTCGAGGGTTTCGCGCATGACGTCGGGGAACTTCTTCCCGATGGGGAGGTCGCGCCTGCCGGTCATGTTCTCCATGAGCTCGACGATCTTATCTTCCATGTTCTTGTAGACGGCGTTCGTGATCTTGGCGTTGGCGCGGACGAAGTTGATGTTCTGGATGATGGCGGAGATATCGTTGCCGATGAATTTGGAGGCGGGGGTCTCTTCGCCTTTGGCCTCGTTGCGGGCTTGGTTGTACTCGTTGAAGAGGCGGCAGAGGTCGTTGACGAGCGCCATGTAGGCGACGCCGCGATACATGGCCTCATCGGCGTTGTGCAGTTTTTCGACATCGGCGACGTCGAGGTTGTTCTGGTGACCGTTCTGAAGGACGCCGAGGATCATGTTGTTGACGTTCTCATGGATCGGCAGGACGTGGCGGTAGATGGCCATGTGCTGATTGTGGTCGACGCGGAGGCCGTCGTCGGCGAGCTTTAGGATGGTGGAATCGTCGCCATAGACGTCGGCGTAGAATTCGCGGATGGCTTTCTCAAGCTTCTCGCCGTTCTCGCCGGAGTGGTCGATGATGTCCTTAAGCGGGGTGTGCTGATCGACTTCGATCAAGATGGAGCGTTTCTTCTCCTGGTAAAGTTTGGGATCGTAGCTGTCCTTGCGGATGCAGTACTCGAGGGTATCCCTCACGGCCACGTTGTAGTGCTCAAGCGTGGTGACGACTTCGCTGATCTGATTCATTTCTTTTCAAATTTCCTTTCGGGGTTGTTGCTATCCACCGATGGGTATAGCGTCTCTTCCAAATCGCTGACCCGACGCAGGACGTGGGCAGCGCGTTTTTTGACGGATGACGGGCTGTGGGCCATGCAGTAGCTGTTCTCGTGGAACGCGTCGAACATGGCGACATCATTGCCGGAATCGCCAACAACTATGACATTATGGTTATCCAGCCCGACTTTTGCAAGATAATAGGCGACTCCCTCGGCTTTGGTGCACCCTTTGGGTGCGACTTCGATGAACTGCTCGACCCAAGCGAAGGAGAAATCCGGGTATTCTTGGGCCAACTTGTCGGTCAGGTGCTCGGCGTAGGCTTTCTTCAGTTTGGTCGCCCCGACGTAGAACATCATCTTGTAGGCCTCGCCCCTCTCGATCTCGTCGTAGAAGACGTGATCGCTCCGGACGGTCTTCTCGCGGTAGACGCCTTGGACCGCCTCATAGAGGAAATAGGCCATGGAGCCGAAGAACGAGGACAGGCTCCGCGTCATGACGGTGCCCCGGGTGGAGCTGTTGAGCAGCATCAGCTTTGGGTTGTAGCGAGCCCGAAGGTCTTGCACCAGGGCTTTGAACTTCTGCGGATCGAGGGGCTGTTTCTTCACCACTTCCCCATTCACCGAGACGATGGCCCCGTTGCAGCAGACGAAATCGCAGGGGGCGCCGAGTTTCTTCGGGATCTTGCTCATGAAGGGCAGCCCGCGGGAGGTGACCACGACGAGCTTTCCCCCGTCGCCGATGAAGCGCTGCAGAAACTTCTTGTTGGAGCGGGTGAACATCGAAAAGATCATCTTGGGGTAGAACAGGGTCCCATCCAAATCCGTAGCGATGACCGTCTCGTTTGCCTTCATGGGTGGAATTCTAACCTTTTTGGGCCATTTATACACGAAGGGATTGAAAAAAGGGGGCCGAAGCCCCCTCAGAAAACGAAGTTCAGGCGATTTTGTTCTCGGCCTCGATGACCCCGTATCCCCCGTCGTCCCTCTTGTAGGCGACGGCGAGGCGGTTGTCCTCAGAGTCGAGGTAGAGGAAGAAAGAATGGTCTAAGGCCTCCATGCGGGTGATGGCTTCGTCCAAGGACATCGGATCGAGGTAGATGGATTTGGTGCGGACGACTTCCTCATCGCTTTCCTTTTCCTCTTCCTCGACGATGTTTTCGAGGGCGATGGCCCTGCCCAGGGAATCGCTTTCCTTGGTGCGGTCCATGCGGGTCTTGAGCTTTCTCATCTGGCCTTCGAGTTTGTCGATCGCGAGGTCGACGGCGGCGTAGAGATCGGGGTTGTGGACTTCGGCGCGGAAGGTCATCTCCTTGGTGAAGATGGTGACCTCGACTTTGGCGCCGACATGGTAGGAACGGACGACCGCGCGGCAGAGGACCGAATCGTCGATGACGAAATATTTATCCATCCGGGAGAGCTTTTTCTCAACCTCCCCCTTGATGGAATCGGTGACTTCAATGTTTTTTCCGATGATTTGGAATTTCATATTCTTGCCCCCTCCTAAGGGCTTTTCACAACTTTATTGTAGGGCAATTCAGGAAGTTTGAAAGCCCTTACATAAAAGTTTTTAAAAGGGATTTTCCACGCAGAAAACCCCTTTTTTGTCAAGATGGAACCTAGGCTTATTTCCCGAAGAGGAACGTCTTCAGCTCTTCGACCTTGTCGAGCTTCTCCCAAGGCAAATCCAAGTCGGGGCGGCCATAGCAGCCGTAGTTGCAAAGGTCGCGGTAACGGAAGCTGGGCTTGGTCAGGGAAAGCTTGGCGATGATGGCTCCGGGCCGAGGATCGAAGAATTTCCGGATGGCCTCGAGGATCTTCTCGTCCTCGACGTGCTTGGTGCCGAAGGTCGAAAGTCCGATCGAGACCGGATCGGCGATCCCGATCGCGTAGCTCAGCTGCACCTCAAGGCGGTCCGCCGCCCCCGCCGCGACAAGGTTCTTGGCGATGTAGCGGGCGTAATAGGAGGCGCTTCGATCGACTTTGGAAGGGTCCTTTCCGGAGAAGGCTCCCCCGCCGTGTCTGGCGCTGCCGCCATAGGTATCGACGATCAGTTTGCGACCGGTCAATCCGGTATCCCCGGCCGGGCCCCCGATGACGAAGCGCCCCGTGGGGTTCACGAGAGTCTTGAAGTCGGCGTTGAGCCCGAAGCTTTTCGCCACGGGGACCATGATGTTGTCATGGACGAAGGCTTTGAATTCCCCCATGTCAACGTCCTCATCATGCTGGATGGACATCAGAACCGTGTCGATGCGGATGTTCTTCGGATCGGTGTAGTCGATGGTGACCTGGCTCTTCATGTCCGGGCGGGCATGGGGGAAAGCGCCCGCCTTCCTCATCGAGGTCGCCGTGCGGACGAGCTTATGGGCGATCGAGATGGGAAGAGGCATATAGCCTTCGGTCTCGTTGGTCGCATAGCCGAACATGATGCCTTGGTCTCCGGCCCCCTGAAGCAAAGGATCGCCGCGATCGACGCCCATATTGATGTCGGGGGACTGCTTTTTGACCAGAACCTTGATCTCGCAGGTATCGCATCCGATCCCAAGCTGGGGGTCGGTGTAGCCGATCTCGCGAAGCACCCCGCGGGCGATCTTCTCGTAATCGACGGTGGCTTTCGAGGTGATCTCGCCGCCGATCAAAACGAATTCGGTGGTCGCGAAGACCTCGCAGGCCACGTGGGACTTAGGGTCTTGGGCCAAGCATTCGTCCAAGATCGCGTCGGCGATCTGGTCGCAGACCTTGTCGGGGTGCCCTTCGGAGACCGACTCGCTGCTGAAAAGGATTTTCTCTTTCTGTTCCATGATTGTTCGCTCCTTTGCCTCGGGCAGGAAAAACGCCTCCCACTTGCGGAAGGCAACCAAGGCGGTTCGCATTTCCTCCAAGCATCGTTCCCTTGTGGGCAAGGGCTCGCAACGAGCACTTACCTCTATAGAGGAGTTGCTAGCGCCCTGATTACGCTGCGGTGACGGCGCTTCTTGATGTCTGGCTTTTTCGCCGAGGGAACTATAGGCCAAAAACGGGATGCTTTTCAAGGCGATCGCAAAAAGAAAGACGCGGCGAGCCGCGTCAATCGTTTTGCTCTTTGATTTGTCTGAGCGCCTTGGCCAATTGGTCTGGGCAAGAGGTGGGTTTGGGGCCGCAGCGGGTGCCTTCGAGGCAGGCGATCAGTTCGTCGATCTTCCTTCCTTTGGCCAAGGAAGCGACGCCCTGGGTGTTCCCGGGGCATCCGCCTTGGAAATGGATGGCGGTGACGACATCCCCGTCATAATGGATTTCGATCTGACGGGAGCAGACGCCTTTGGGGGTGTAAACGAAGGTCTTCTCCATCACTTGCTCACGATCTCTCCGTAGAGGAGGCCGGATCCGCAGCAGGCGTTGGATTCGTCGGTGTCGATGTGCATGGCGAGGGCGTACTTCGGGGAGACGCGGACGACGGTGTCTTCGAAGATGACGGCGCGGCCTTTGCCGGAGTCGACTTTGACTCCGACGATCTGGCCGTTGCTCACGCCGAAACGTTCGGCGTCCTCAGGGGTCATGTGGATGTGGCGCTTGGCGCAGATGACGCCTTCTTTGAGATCGACTTGCCCAGCGGGGCCGACGAGGGTGCAGGCTCCGCTGCCGGCGATGTCGCCGGATTCGCGGACGGGGGCGTTCACGCCGAGTTTGCGGGCTTCGGTGAGGGAAACCTCGACTTGGTTATGGTCGCGGACCGGCCCGAGAATCGAGAACTTCATGGAAGGGCGGGGCAATTTGCCTTCGGGGTCTTTGCGGGGATCGTTGTAGCCGAGCACCTCGATTTTGTCGGTCGAGGCGAACTGGCCGGGCTGAGAAAGCATCTTCTTCGCGGTCAGCTGGTGGCCGGCCCCGAAGAGAACCTCCAAAGTTTCTTGGGTGACGTGGACGTGCCTGGCGCTGGTTTCGACCAGGATCTTGTCGGATTCGTTCATGGTTAAAATCTCCTTGTCCAAAAATGACGGACACATTATAGACCGAGTTCAGAGAAAGCGAAGAATGCGGCAAAACTTCCCTCAGGAGAAGATATAGGCCGGGGCAACCCCGGAGGGCAAGACGCATTTCAAAAGGATAAGAAGCAAGTAGAGGCAGGCGTCGGCGAGGATCATGCCGCCGGTCCAGGAAAGGCCTAGACAATGGAATCCCAAGGCGATCCCAAAAGAAACGAGGGACAAAAAGACGAAGGCGAAGAAGTCGATGACCACCTTCTTGAAGCGGGGTTTGACGAAGAAGACGCCGCAATGGGTCAATAGCTCATAGAGGAAGAAGACCAGAAACGAGGCGCTCAGGCTGGAATAAAGCGGGGCCAAGGGACTGCCGGAGAGCTTATCCATATATAGAAAACGGAAGAACAGGACGTCGATGGCGCCCAGCAAGATGCCGCTTAAAAGATAAGCGATGGGGAAATAGGCGATGCGCATCGAATCGCGGAAAACGCGGTAATGGGTGGAAGCGTTGTCCTTAAGGTAGATGGTCTGAATGGGAACTTCAAGGACCCGGCTTTCCCTAGCCGCGCCGGCCAAGAAACCCATCTCGAATTCGTAACGGTTCCCCGGGGAGGCCAAGAAGGAGGAGAAAAGGCTCTTCGGGATGGCACGGAGGCCGGTTTGGGTGTCCTCCATCTTCACCCCGGTCATGAGTTTGAAGTAACGGGTAGACCAAATGGAGCCGGTGAGGCTTTTTTTGGGCATATCTTTCTTCTGGCGGGCGCCCAAGATCAAGGAGTCGGGATGGGCGCGGAACTCCGCCCTCACCTTGAGGATGTCCTCATAGGCGTGCTGCCCGTCCCCGTCGGCGGTCAAAAAGCCATCGAGATCGGGGATCTCCTTCTTGAGGTAACGCAAAGCGACCTTCATGGCCTTGCCTTTTCCTTTGTTCTTCGGGAGGCGGATCAAGGTGAACAACCCCAGGGACCGCACTTCCTCGAAATCCTTGTCGAAATCGCTCCCGGAGCCATCATCGACGACGACCATTTTGTCGAAGTCCCCCTTGTTGAACCTTTTCAAAAAGGGCATGACGAATTCGGTCGGCTGATATATAGGCACAATGAGGGCGATTTTCATGGGGATATGATTGTCTAGGGAGCGGGAAAAGTAAAGAAGGCGCTTTCCCTAGAAAAGGCTAACCTCGGAAAGAAAAATCGGCTATTCTAACTGCCGTAGAAGGGAGGAGGCCACCATGGAAAACCAAGACGAAGAAAAGAAACTTCCGCATAACGAGGATTCCGGCGACCCCCGCCCCCACGAAGAAGAGGAAAACGAAGAAGACGACGAGAACGGAATCGACGTCGAGAAGACCTCCGAAGAAGAGCTCGCCTCCCTCATCGAGAGGAAAGACCGCGCGGGATTGGTTGAGGTTTTCGACAAGGTCCCGACCATCGATATCTCCGAGGCCGCCGACGATCTGAGCCCGGAGCAATTGATCTACATCTTCCGCAGCTTGCCAAGCGCCGTCACCGCCGATTTTTTCGATGGCTTCTCCCCGGACACCAAAGAGAAACTCATCAAGGCGATGACCGATCGCGATCTGATCAAGATCATCAACTCGCAGTCCGCCGACGACGTCGCCGACACCGTCGGGGAATTGCCCGCGAACCTCGCCTCCAAAGTCCTTCGGGCCGCCGACAAGGACATGAGGGAGGACATCAACCAACTTCTGAAATACAAAGAGGATACGGCCGGCTCCTTGATGACGACCGAGTACATCGAGTTGCTCGACACCACCCTCGTCTCCGAGGCGATCAAGGTCATCCGCGAGAAAGGGAGGGACGCCGAGACCGTCTACACCATCTTCGTCCGCGACGCCTACCGCCACTTCGAAGGCACCGTCGACTTGGACGATTTGATTTTCGCGAAGCCGGAAGAGAGACTCGCCGACATCATGAACGAAGACGTCGTCTCCGTCTCCACCTCCACTGACCAAGAGGAGGTCGGCCAGATGTTTTCCCGTTACGACCTCAACGCCCTCGCCGTTTTGAACGACGACGACCGGCTCGTCGGCGTCATCACCATCGACGATGCGGTCGACGTCATCAAAGAGGAATCCAACGAGGACTTGGCCCGCATGACCAACATGGAACCGGCGGACCGCCCCTACACGGAGACTTCCTCCTGGGGGAACGCGAAACGCTGCTTTCCCTGGATCATCGCCCTGCTCATCTTGGGGACCTTCACCACAATGGTCCTCAACCGCCTGGAATCCCAGACCATCTTCACCTCGCTTCCGATCCTCATTTCCTTCGTCCCGACGCTCATGGACACAGGGGGCAACTCCGGTGGTCAGACCACGGGGCTCATGATCCGCGGGCTCGCGATCCATGAATTCGGGCCCAAGCAAACCCTCAAGATTCTGTGGAAGGAGCTCCGCTCCGCCTTGATCGTCGCCGCCTTCGTCGCCGTGTTCGCCTTCCTATGGGTGACCATGGAGGAATACACGGGCATCGTCTCCATGGGGATGGTGACCGACACTTCCGGGGCGACCTACGATTTCAGCGGCATGAATCTCTGGAACGGCACCGCCTTCAACGGCAAATACGTCGACGGGGTTCTCACCGTGTCTGGGTGGGATTTCGCCGCCCATTCCCTGACCTTCGCCGGGCTCGTGTCGGTGACGATGTTCCTGGCCGTGACCCTTTCCAAAGCCGTTGGCACCTTGCTTTGCATGGGAGCCGCCTCCATCAAGAAAGACCCCGCTTTATTGGCTCAGCCTCTTCTCACGACAGTCATGGATGTGGCGACGCTTCTGCTCTATTTCGCGATTGCCTGTCTCTTCTTCCCGAAATTCGCCTGAATTTGTGTTGCCAAGGAAAGCCAACCTGTCTATAATTCATCTCGCTGCGGGAGTGGCGGAATTGGTAGACGCGTACGTTTGAGGGGCGTACGGGGCAACCCGTGTGAGTTCAAATCTCATCCCCCGCACCAGCAAGAAAGATGGCTCGGCCGAAAGGCCGGGCTTTTTTCTCGCCCAGACTCTCACGCGCTTTGTGGTATAGTTTGCCCGCTATGGCGTTACTGGAATTGGAGAACATCGAATTCAATTACTCGGACAAGCCCCTTTACAAAGGGGTGAGCCTGAAGCTGAACCTCGGCGAGCATGCGTGTCTGGTCGGGGCCAATGGATGCGGGAAGACCACCCTGCTTTCTTTGATCGTCGGGGACCAAAGGCCCGACGAAGGGAAGGTGAGCTGGGCCCCTCACGTGACCTACGCTTATTTGGATCAGCAGCTCAAGGTGAAGCAGGACATGCCGGTCTCAGAATACCTCTATGGGGTCTACAAGGACCTGTTCGACAAAGAGGAGGAGATGGAAAGCCTCTACATGAAGGCCGCCTCCGGGGAGAGCGATTACGAGAAGCTGCTCAACCGCGCCGAGAGGATCGGGGATGAACTGAATTCCAAGGGCTTCTATTCCCTTCAGGAGAAGGTTGGCCGCCTCACCGACGGGCTCGGATTCGACAAAGGCGACCTCGCCAAACCGCTGCATCTGCTTTCCTCTGGGCAACGGGAAAAGGCATATCTAGCCAAGATGCTGCTCGAAGAGAAAGACGTCCTCATCATGGACGAGCCAACGAACTTCCTCGACCAGACCCAGGTCGCCTGGCTTTCTTCCTATCTCAAGAATTACCCAAAGGCGTTCCTGGTGGTCTCCCACGACCAAGCTTTCCTGCGCGAGATCGCCGACGTGGTCTTCGTCTTGGAGAATCAGACGGTGACCCGTTACAAAATGGATTTCGATTCCTATATGCTCCAGCACGAGCTCGACAAAGAGCAATATCAGAAGAACTACGAGGCTCAGCAAAGATACATCAAGAAAGAAGAGGTCTTCATCGCCAAGCACATCGTCCGCGCCACCTCCGCCAAAGCAGCGAAGAGCCACCGGGCGAGGCTCGCCCACCTCGACGTGATGGAGGCCCCCGGGAAAGAAGACGGCAAGGTCTATTTCTCCTTCCCCTTCTCCTGCGATGTCGGAGAGAAGCCCCTCAAGGTGGAGGAACTCGAGATCGGTTATTCTTCTCCCTTGCTTTCCCCGATTTCCTTTTTGCTCAAAAAAGGCGAGAAAATCGCCATCCTGGGCCAAAACGGGGTCGGCAAGACCACCTTCCTAAAAACCATCCTCGGCCTCATCCCCTCTTTGGGCGGTTCTTTCACTTGGCTTGAGGGTATCCAAGTCAACTATTATTCCCAGGACGAGAAGATCGATTTGTCCTTGACCCCCTTCGAGTTCATCCACAAAGCCCATCCGGAGCTGGACAACACCAAGATCCGTTCTTGCTTAGCGAGGGTCGGAGTGCGAAAGGAGCTCGCGATGAGGAAGATGTCCGAACTCTCCGGGGGCGAGGTCACGAAGGCGAGATTCGCCTTGATGACCCTTAAGAAGAGCAACTTCCTGGTTTTAGACGAGCCGACGAACCATCTGGACCAAAAAGCGAAAGACTCCCTTTTCGACGCGATCTCGCGTTTCCAGGGGGCCGTCATCATCGTGAGCCACGAGAAGGATTTCTACGACGGGCTGGTCGATTACGAGCTTCGCTTCTAATTTAAGGCCGTCTTTTTGCGGAAGCCGAAGAGGAAGAGCAGCCAAGAGAAGCCCGGGATCGAGATCCAATAGTTATAGGCGACCACATCCGCATTGTAGACCGCGGAGGATTGCCGGTAGTTGAAGTCGAGGTCGTGAAGAGCGGACACGTAAGAGGATTTCTCCTCGTGGGAATCGTCCAGTTCCGCCTCTTCGGATAGGAACCCCAGCCTCATCTGGGCTTCCTTGAAGGAAGAAAGGCAGGCGGTCCATTCCTCGACGCTCGGCTTTGCGAGGTTCATCCCCTTCACCGAGGAGAATAGACGCAGGTCCTCTTCGGAGAAGGGGGCCTTTTCTTTTTCGAGAAGCTCAAACCAGGAAAGGAGGACCTCTTGCTTCTCATAGATGAGCACGAGCATCGCCTGGGCCCGCTTCCGGAGCCTTCTGGAGAAGGCGAGTGAATTGGACAGGATGAGCAAGAAAGCGCCCACGTAGACGAACAGCAGGAGCAAGGCGACGAGAATGATGATCTGATAGGCTTCCATGCGTGGGTATTCTACCCCGAAAACGAAAGGGGTAAAACGGGCTGAATGCCCGATTTGACGGGACAATTCGCCGGTTCTACAATAACGAAGGAGGTATCTAAGATGAGCAAAAGGCCTATCGCTGCTATCCTTTATGATTTCGATTCGACCCTGGCCACGACCGACATGCAGAATTTCGGCTTCATCCCCGCGATGGGGATGACTCCGCAGGAGTTCTGGAGCAAGGTCGGGGAGTTCACCAATCAGACCGGGGCGGACAAGATCTTGGGTTACCTCTACATGATGCCCCGCATCGCCAAAGAGAAGGGGATCCGGGTCACCCGCGAATTCCTGAATTCCATGGGCCGCAACATCAAATTCTTCCCCGGCGTTTCCACTTGGTTCAAGCGCATCAACGACTTCGGCGCCGAGCACGGGATTCAGATCGAGCATTACATCATCTCCTCCGGCAACAAAGAGATCATCGACGGATGCCCCATCGCCAAAGAGTTCAAGATGATCTATGGATGCGAATACATCTACGATCAAAACGGAGAGGCCATCTGGCCTAAGATGGCGGTCAACTACACCCAGAAGACCCAGTACTTCTACCGCATCTCCAAAGGGGCCATCGACGCGACCGACGACAAGACCATCAACGAGAAGGTCGAGACCAAGCGCATCCCCACCTCCAACATGATCTACATCGGCGACGGGATGACCGACGTTCCGGCCATGATCATCGTCAAGAATTCCGGCGGCAAATCGATCGCCGTCTACCCAAAAGGCAATGAGGAGAAATCCGCCGAACTCGTCGAAGACGGGCGCGTGAACTACTCCTGCGTCGCCGACTATTCCTCCGGCAGAGACCTCGAGAGGATCCTCCACCTCATCATCGAGGGGATCTCCATCAACGAATCCCTCCGCCACCGGGAAGAGAAAAACGTCACCTTGGAGGCCCTGAACTCCTAATAAGAATTAACGCGCGCGTATGCTAAAATAACGCGCGATGGATAAGCAAGCCCATATCGCCATCTATTTGCTCGGAGGCAGCTCCGTCCGCTTCGGGGGAGACACCCCCAAGCAATTGATCCCCGTGGACGGGAAGCCTCTTTTCGTTTATGCCTTGAAGACCTTGGACGAATCTGAGGAGGTGGACTCCATTTACCTCGTCGTCAAAGAAGGGACCAAGGAAGAAGTGGAAAAGGAAATCGGGGGATTCCATAAGATCGAAGGCATCCTCATAGGCGGGGAAACCCGGGAAGCCTCGGTCAAGAAGGCCTTGGATGCTCTCGCTTCGCATTACGGGGAAGACGCCTTGGTCTTGATTCAGGACGCCGATCGGCCGAATCTCAGCCTCAGGATGATCCAAGAGAACTACGAGAAAGCCTCTTTGCTGGGGGCCGCGGTCACCGCGATCCCCTGCAGCGATTCCCTGTTCCTATCCGAAGGAGGAAACCTCGTGTCCACTTATCTGAACCGCGCGGAAGCCTACTTGGCCCAAACCCCCCAAACCTTTAGGCTCGGCTGGATCAAGGAAGCCCACGAACGCCAAGATGGGTCCACCGACGACGCGAGCAAGGTCTTCTCTTTGGGAAAGAACATCGGCATCGTCTTGGGCGGCACATCCAACTACAAAATCAACACCAGAGAGGACCTGGAACGCTTCAAGAAGGAGGCATCGAAATGAATTTGCCCAAAGTAGGCGACATCGCGGAAGGGGTCGTCGTCAAAGTCTACCCCCGCTACGCCATCTTGCTGTTCGAGGATGGCTGGACGGGATTGCTCCACATCAGCGAGCTCGCGAACACCTTCATCCACCATTTCACCGGCTACGTCTCGGTCGGGAACATTTACAACGTAAAAGTCATCGCGGTGAACGAGGAAAGTGATAATATCCGTGTGTCGCTCAAGCAGATGACCCAGTCCGACCGGAAAAAAGCTTTCCACCGCAAGAAAATCAGCCTCAACGAGATCGACTTCTCAGCCTTGGAAAGCAAACTCCCAGAATGGGTGAAAAGCGAAAACGAAGAAGGAGGAGAACAAAGATGATCAAAGTAGACGTGAGCCACGCCATCCAGAAGATCGATTTTGAGGGCTATGCGAAGAAAATTGAGGAGATCAACCGCGCGATCGACGAGAAGACCGGCGCCGGCAGCGATTTCCTTGGGTGGGCCAACTACCCGGAAACCTACGACAAAGAAGAATTCGCCAGGATTCAAAAAGCCGGCGACTTCATCCAAAAGAACTGCGAGGCCCTCGTGGTCTGCGGCATCGGGGGATCTTATCTCGGCGCCAGGGCGGCGATTGAGGCCCTCAATGGATTGCTGCCGACGAACAAGGTCAAGATCCTCTTCTTCGGGAACACCTTCGATCCGGATTACGGCGGACAGATCCTCGATTACCTCAAAGGCAAGAAGTTCGCGATCAACGTCATCTCCAAATCCGGGACGACCACCGAGACCTCGGTCGGCTTCCGTTTGGTGAAGGAGCTTTTGGAAGAGCAGGTCGGCAAAGAGGAAGCCAGCCGTTACATCTTTGCGACCACCGACAAAGCCAAAGGCGCCTTGATCGAGCTGGCGAAGAAATACGGGTATGAGAGGTTCGTCCTCCCCGATGACGTCGGCGGACGCTACAGCGTCTTCACCGCCGTTGGATTGCTGCCGATGGCCGCCGCCGGGATCGATATCCAAGCCTTCCTCGACGGAGCGAAAGAGGGGATGAAGGAATACGATACCCCCACCCTCAACGAAGCCTACAAATACGCCGTGGCCCGCCACGCGCTCTATGTCTCCGGGAAATCCGTCGAGATGTTCGTGACCTATAAACTTCAGCTGGTTCAGCTCGGCGAATGGTGGAAGCAGCTCTACGGCGAATCCGAAGGAAAAGATGGCAAGGGCCTGCTTCCGGATTCGGCGACCTTCACCACGGACCTCCACTCCCTCGGCCAATTCGTCCAGGAAGGATCCAAGGTCCTCTTCGAGACCATCCTGAACGTCGAAGAGCCCGCCCGAGACGTGGCCATCCCCCACGATGAGGACAACCTCGATGGCCTGAATTATCTCGAAGGCAAGACGATGGACTATGTGAACAAGAAGGCCTATGAAGGCACCTTGGACGCCCACGTGAGCTCCGGCAAGGTCCCGAACCTCGTGATCAGCGTTACGAAGATGGATGCCTTCCACCTCGGGAAACTGCTTTATTTCTTCATGAGGGCCTGCGCCATGAGCGCCTATCTGAATGGGGTCAACCCCTTCAATCAACCGGGTGTCGAAATCTATAAGAAGAACATGTTCCATCTTCTTGGAAAACCCGGATTCTGAGACGAAATTCGGTCCCAAAGAACCCCTGAAAAGGGGTTTTATTTTGTCGTTGCACAAGACAAAGGTCGGTGATATTATACGTAAGCGCGTTTTGAAGCGCCCCGCGGATGCTTAGCTCAGCGGGAGAGCATCGCCCTTACAAGGCGGGGGTCGTAGGTTCGAAACCTACAGCATCCACCATCTTCTCAGGGCAAACGAAACGCGCGGACGGATCAAGTGGGCGAATAGCGAAGTGGCCAAACGCGGCTGACTGTAAATCAGCTCCTTCGGGTTCGGTGGTTCAAATCCATCTTCGCCCACCACCTTATTTATTGGGGTGTAGCCAAGTGGTAAGGCAAGGGACTTTGACTCCCTGATGCACTGGTCCGATCCCAGTCACCCCAGCCACGATCCTCCGCTAGCTCAGTGGTAGAGCACTTGACTTTTAATCAAGGGGTCGTGAGTTCGAGCCTCACGCGGGGGACCATTCCCTTATTGAAGGGGATGCGGGAAGAGCCTGGCAATGAGCCGGGCGTTTTTTCGTCTTAGGGGCTTCTTCCCTTTCCCAAGGGGTGGTAAAATCACGTTCGCGCGGGTTTGGCGAAATGGTAGACGCAAGGGACTTAAAATCCCTCGGGTGATGAGCCCGTGCCGGTTCGAGTCCGGCAACCCGCACCACGATCGTGAAACTGTCCCCATTTCTTGGACTAATTCGATAAAGAATTGGCAACATAAAGAAAGGGGACTTTTCTTATGAATAGACGACCTAGCGAATAGTTAAAATGGGTCAAAATGCATGCCGTTGACGGCGTGCCCATGGCAAAGCTTGCCTCGAAACATCGATTCGATGTTTCGAAGCTGAAATACCAAGTCAAGACGTATCTCCTCCATGGAGAAGCCCCTTTTGCCGACGAACAAGAAAAACGCGTTTATACGAGAGAGGAAAAACTCAAGGCCATCTAGACCGTGTGAGGGGTGAAAAATCCGGTCGCCGGGTCGCTTGGGAATCAGCCGTTCCGAACGCGGATCAGTCAATGATTGGGTAAAGCTCTATAAGGAAAAAGGCGAGTCCGATTCCAATCCGACTCCCCTTGCCTTTTTGGAGGTAAAAGCATTCCCTTTCGGGGCGGTGCCTCTCCTTTATAAAGCCAAGAGGCAAAAACGCCTTATTTGCGGCGTTTTTTTCATTCCGTTTGTCTTGAGACGAATTTCCTCAATCGGAATCCCATCAAAGTCGCCGCGGCGATTTTGATCGAGTCGCCGAGCAAGAAGGGCACGACGCAGAGCATCAAAGCCTTGGCCAAATCGTATTTCCCATTCCCATAAATCAAGAACCACCCGGTGCCAAAAGCATAGAGGACGATGGTTCCAAGAACCATGGCGATAGGGTACATCCAAATTTTGTTTTTGAATTTGCCGATCAGAAGCGATTCGATTAGGACGCAGGGAATGTAGCCGATGAGGTAACCGCCCGTCGGCCCGAATAGCACCTGCGGACCGCCTTGGAATTTGGAGAAGATAGGCATCCCAATAAGGCCGAGGAGCAAATAGACCAGGATGATGGGGCAGGAGATTTTCGCAGGGAAGATGGCTCCGATGATGTACAAAGCCAAAGTTGCCAAGGTTATCGCAACCGGCTCAATGGGAATCGAGATCGGGGATAAGACGCACATGAGGGCGGTGAAGATGGAGATGATGCAGATTTTCTGAACAGCCGTATCTCCGAAGCGCTTGGTTTTTTTCGCGCTCTCCGCGGGTTTGTCTTTGATTTCGTTTTCCATAGCGGCAATAGTTTAACCCATCGGAACCGGTAATGCGTCTAAGGCAAATAAATTAGCACTCTGGCCTTGACAGTGCTAAATAAAAGACTACATTACTTCTCAGTTGCCTTAGAAGGAGGCCAAACATGAAAGAAGAAAAAGAATTCCAAACCGAGTCGAAGCAACTGCTCGACTTGATGATCAACAGCATTTATTCCAACAAGGAGATCTTCCTCCGCGAGATTCTCTCCAACGCGAGCGACGCGATTGACAAATACCGGTTCCTCTCTTTGACCGAATCCGATAAATACCCCGCCTCCACCGGCGAGATCCGCATCGAGATCGATCCGAAGGAAAAGACCATCCTCGTCCGCGATAACGGCATCGGCATGAGCAAAGAGGAGATGGAGAAAGACCTTGGCACAATCGCCAAGTCCGGCTCCAAAGACTTCGCGAAGAAATACGAAGAAGCCAAACAAGCCGAAGACCTTTCGATCATCGGCCAGTTCGGCGTCGGCTTCTATTCGTCGTATATGGTCGCGGATTGGGTGGAGGTCGTGTCCAAGCCTCAGGGCGGGGAAGCCCACCGCTTCCTTTCCTCCGGCCAAGACACTTACACCTTGGAAGACGCCTCCTTCCCTTACGATCACGGGACCGAAGTCAAGATTCACCTCAAAAACGACGCGGATGGGGAGAATTATTCCACCTTCCTGCAGACTTGGAAGATTGAGGAGCTCGTCAAGAAGTATTCCGACTATATCCGTTACCCCATCAAGATGCTAGAAACCCACCAAGAAGTGGACAAAGACGAGGAAGGAAAGGAAATCCCCGGCAAGACTCACGAAGTACAAGAGGATAAAACCCTGAACTCGATGACCCCGATCTGGAAAAAGAACCCCAAGGACGTCACCGAGCAAGAACTCAACGAATTCTATAAAAACAAATTCGATGATTTCGAGGATCCCCTCATCTCTTTGAACGTCCACATCGAAGGCCTGGTCTCTTATGACGCTTTAGTCTATATCCCCGCCCACGCCCC
>SFUB01000099.1 GCA_004561785.1 bacterium
TCCCTTCCTTCCAAGGAAGGAAGAGGTGGGATATACTTACGGCCATGGAACAAAATTCCTATCCCGTCGAGGAGCCTAAGCAGAAGAAAAAGAACAATGCGGTTCGCTACATCGTTTATATCGTTGTAGTTTTGATCGCCACCGGCCTTTCTTTGGCCGTCTCTTTGTGGGGCCAATTCGATTCCGTCATCGGGACTTTGGCGGATGCCTTCAAAAGCACGAATGGATGGTTCTACATCCTCATCAGCTTAGGCGTCGTCGCTTTATCTTACTTTGTCGACGCTTTGATCATCCTGATTTTCTGCCGTCTTTATACTCGAATGTATAAATACCACCAAGCCTTAGCCACCTCCTTGATTGGGCAGTTCTACAGTGACGTTACCCCGGGTGCGAGCGGCGGCCAGGTTATGCAGGCCTACACCATGAAAAGCCAGGGGATCCCCGTCTCCACGGGGGCCTCTATCATGGTCATGTGGTTCATCCTCTACCAATGCGCCTTGATCCTTTTTGATTTGCTTGCCTTCATTTTCGAGTTCAATTCCATCATGGCGATCCCGGGAATTTCCTTTACATTGTTTGGCCAGACTTTGGTAATCCCGGTTGTCCCCCTTATCATCTTCGGCTTCGTGCTGAATGCCTCGGTTATCTTGATCCTTCTTTTAATGAGCTACAGCCATAGGATTCACAACTTCATCCTCCATTATGTCGTCGGCTTCCTAGGCAAAATCCATTTGCTGAAGAATCCAGACAAAGCCCGGGAGAGCCTCCGCGTTCAGGTTGAGAACTTCAAAATTGAATTGCGTCGTCTTCAGGCGAACATCCCCGTAGTGGTCGTTCAGATAATCCTGTTCCTCATCATGTTGTTCTGCCGTTTCTGCATCCCTTATTTTGCCGGGCTTGCCATGGGGACCATGAACGAGAAATTTTCAGTTGCCCGCTTGTTTGATGCAGCCTTCCTCAATTCGTTCCATCAAATGGTGACCGGGATCATCCCCCTTCCGGGCTCCGCCGGCGTTTCAGAGCTTTTCTATAACTACGTTTTCTTCAATTTCTTCGGCGGGGACAGCTCCTTGATCTCCGCTTCCATGATCCTTTGGAGGACGGCGACTTTCCATATTGTGCTTGCCATTTCCGGTTTGGTCTCCGCCTTCTACAAATCGAGGCCGAAGGAATCCTTCCATTACGCGAACCGCGAAACGTTCGTCACGTTGCAGCTTGAGACCTATGATGAACGTAAAAAGACCGCGGATACCATGTATGAGACCGCTTCTTTGTCGAGAAAGGCCATTCAGCAGAAACTTCGCGAAACCACGGGCAATCTCTTTGGCGGCAAAAAGAAGCCTAAGGTTCCCGATGACCTCTCCGATGTCGACACCTCTTATCTTGATGCCGAGCATCTGAAACAAGAGGAGCCGAAGGAAAAGAAGAGAGTGGGGAAAGCGCCTCAAAAAGCCGCTAAGAAGGTCAAGCCATCGAAGGTCGACAAAGCTTTGAAGGCGAAGAAAAAGAAGGAGAGGGATTCCTGGGAATCCTTGGATATCTGATGAACGTGGCTCTCTTTTCGGATACCTATCCGCCGGAAATCAACGGGGTTGCGACCTCGACTTTCAATTTGCGGAAGACGATCCTCGCCCACGGAGATAATTGCATCGTCGTCACGACGAATCCCTTTTCCAATAAAATTACTTTTGAGGACGGGGTTCTTCGCCTCCCTGGGGTCTTGCTCAAAAAGCTATACGGTTACCGTATGTCCGGTTTTTACTCTCAACAAGCGATGCGTTACATCGAGAAATTTAAGCCGGATATCGTCCATTGCCAGACCGATGCTGGGGTTGGGATCTTCGGAACTATCGTCGCGAGCCGCTTTCATTGCGGGATGGTCTATACCTTCCATACGATGATTGAAGATTACGCCTACTATTTCACCCGCGGGCATTTCGACCGCGTGGCAAGGCACGCCATCCGCTTCTATTTCAAGGGCCAATCTTCGCGCTTCGGGGCTTTCATCGCTCCGAGCGAGAAAATCAAAGATTATCTTCGCTCGATTCAAATCGACTCGAACATCGCGGTTATTCCAACCGGAATCGAGCTCGATCGCTTTTCCTCCCAAAACAGAAATCAAGAGGACGTGAATGCGTTGAAAGCAAAATTCGGAATTGCTCCCGACGATTATGTTATCCTTTCCTTAGGGCGAATCGCGAAAGAGAAGAGCATTGACGTCCTGCTGCGCGGCTACGCCAAATTCCTGGAAACCCCCCAACGGGTCCATACGAAATTCCTAATCGTGGGCTGGGGCCCCGCGGAAAAAGAGCTTCAAAGCTTGTCCGCTCGCCTTGGCATCGATGATCACGTGATCTTCGCCGGACCTTGCAAACCCGATGAGACACAACGCTATTACCACCTCGGGGATTGTTTTGCCTCTGCCTCGATCACTGAGACCCAAGGCTTGACCTTCATGGAGGCCATGGCCGCGGAGCTCCCTGTTTTGGCTAGGTTCGATGATAACCTCATCGGGACCATCAAAGATGGAGAGACGGGATTCTTCTTCAAAAACGAAGAAGACTTCGCTAAACGCCTCTCTTTCCTCATCGATCTGCCGGAAGAAAAAAGCCATTTCGAACCCCAACCGATCCCCCTGGATCCGGTTTACGAGGACGATGATCTGCTGATCATCAACAAGCAGCCGGGACTCATCGTCCACCCTACCAAGGGACACCCGACGGGCACCGTGGCCAACGCCCTCATGTACTACATGGAACAGACGGGAAAGCCATTTAAGATCCGCTTCGTCAACCGACTGGATATGGATACGTCGGGGCTTCTCGTTGTGGCTAAAAATGCATACTGTCAAAACGACTACACCCGCCAGATGAAGGAAAATCTGGTGCAGAAACGCTATCTGGCCATCGTCAAGGGGATCCTGGAAAACGACCACGGGACAATCGATCTTCCTATCGGTAGACCCGATCCGGAAAATGTGGCCCGCGGCGTCATGGAGGGCGGCTCTCCGTCGGTAACGCATTACACGGTACGGGAACGCTTCCCGGAAAGCGGCTACACCCTGGTGGAGCTGCTGCTGGAAACCATCTGCGCCACCGGTATCCGGGTCAGCGAGGTGAAATACATCACGGTGGAGGCGGTCCGTTCCGGGGCGGCGGAGATCGCGCTGAAA
>SFUB01000026.1 GCA_004561785.1 bacterium
GGATTCCTTCAATAACGGCAAAGAACTTCTCAAGACCGCAGAAGGCAAGAACAACGGCTTCTCTTGGTCCGTCGACGGCAACGCCGACCACAAATGGGCGGTGAGCTATCAAAACGCCGAAAGCGACGGCAGCTCCTATGCCTATTACGCTTGGAGCAACCGCTATCTCCTCGGCGCGAATTCCGAAGACACCACCCCGAAAGCGACCTTAGATGGAGTGAACGGCAATCTCTTGACCATGTCCACATCTGATCCCATTTGGGGAGGGGTTGCGACTTATGCCCAAGCCCACAATACCGGCGATGACGCATCCGCCGCCTCCGTCGGGCTCATGATGCAATACGACGTCGCCTCTTTGAATGACCTCCACATTTATGTGGTTGAGCAAGATGGAAGCTATTTCGGCAACGTGCTCTATTCCACCGACCAAGGCAAAACCTGGGCCAACGCGGTCGAGGGGGGCTTCTGGTATAATGGCACTACTGCCACAGGCATCACGCTCGGGCACGGAATCGAGGGGGTCCATAAAGGGAACATCCTCTCGGCTGGGGGTTCTTCCGGATTGGCTTTGACCGAAGGGGCCAAAGCCGCCAAGAACGTTCGCCTCTGCGTCGTCGTCCGCAATCCGAGGTCTGATATCGGCCAGCCGATTCACTTGGCCGCCATCACGGTCAATCAGAGCAAGGCCTTGGACGCCTACCTTTATAACGACAGCTATTCCGCCTCCGGAGAAAAGGTCACCTTGGGCACTGCCCACCGCTACGGCACCGGGTCGGATACCAACTACATGACCTATGACGAAGAGACTTCCCTCCTCTCCTATGGGATCACCCCTTCCGAAGGCGCCCAGGCAAAGATGGATTACATCTCCACCTACTGCGTAAAATAAGCTTTCTTATCAACCACGGGGCTTCGGCCCCGTTTTTTGATGCCGAAAAAGGCCCTATTTGGAAGGGCCTAGGTTCGTTAATCCAAGATTTCGATGCTTTTTTCGACGACGAGTTTTTCCTCGAACCCCAAGATCCCGGAGACGTTCGGGGCCAAGGGGATCGGGCGCCCATCGACTTTGATGATTCGCTTCCCCGAATGGGAATTCTCGTAAGAGACCTCGATGGGCTTAGTCCGGTAATAGAGCTTCATCGTCGCTTTATCCGAGGGGAAGACCCTCGCGGGGTGGAAGGACAAGGTTCCGTCCGGCTTCGGGCAGAATCCGAAGAGGTCTTTGACCAAGAGCTTCAGAAGGGTGTTCGAAGACCCCGTGTACCAATCCGACATCGATTCCCCATCGACTTGGATGGAATCCTCGTGGATGTAGGAATTGGGCATGACGAATGGGGTCGTGGACACGAATTCGTGATTCAAGGGCAAGAGTTTGGAAAGCTGCCGATAGGCCAACTCCGGTTCGTTCAACTGGAACAGGGAGGATACCCCGAACATCGAGGCGTGGACGTAGACCGATCCGTTCTCCGCGGTTCCGATGGGGAGGTTGACGATTCTTCCGACCGCGGAGGCCTCTTGGCCGAATCCGGGTTCGAAGGTGAGCAAGCCGTATTTTGAATCGAGGCGGGAATAGGCGCTTAGGATGCTTTCTTTGATCGAGGGGTCGCCATCGAATAGCCCCCCGATGACGTAATAGGCGTTGGAGGCCACTCCGACGCGGTCTTTGGAATCGACGTCATGGAAGGAGCCTACGTAGAACGAGGCGTTTTCCCCATAGCCATGGAGGATGCGGATTTCCCTTCCTTTCCTCTGAAGAAGAGTCCGGTTCGCATCGAGGATGAGTTTCTCTCTTTTCTTCAATAAGGATTCCGCGTAATCCCTTTCGCCTAAGGCGGAGGCGATCTCGCTCATCTCGAGGAGATTTTTGACGAGGTGGAACGTCGCCATCGCGGATACTCCGTTTCCAAAGGGGGAGGAGGGATCGCTGCTGTGGCCGAGCCCATCGACCGCGTCATTCCAGTCGCCATAGAGGATATGCAGGCATCCGGAGTCCGGATCGAGGTTGGATAAAAGATAATCCAAGGCCCTCTTCAGGTGGTCGTAGAGGCTGCTGGTCTCTTCGACCTTATGGGCTTTGCTTCCTAACGAAAGGTAGAACCCGCAGACCTCATCCAGCAAAGAGAGATCCCCGGTGAAGGAAAGGTAGGAATGGACCATCGAGAGGACCCATTGCCCTTGGTCGATGAAGGCCCGGTCGTCGATGCGGGGGTCTTCGTTTCCGCTAGGAAGGGAGTATTGGCGGGGGAATCTTCCGTTTTGGTATTCAAAGGAGAGGACTTCCTTGATTTTCTCGCGGCAATGGGCGGGGTCGTAGATCAAGGCCCCTTCGATCATCTGGGCCACGTCACGGACGCCCAAAAGGCTGCCGCTGGAGTCTTTGGCTAGGGCCCCGTAACGGACTTGCTTCTCCAAGAAGGGAAGGAAGGAATTGAACGAGGCGATTTCCTTTTGGTTCTCCCCGCTTTCTTCGAAATGGATTTCGAGTTTGGTTTTGGAGCGGTAAACCTCATCGTTTTCTTTTTGCTTCTTCCGAAGCTGATCTTCGATCTCTTCTTCCTGAAGGGGAATGCGGTCCCCGTGGATGGAAAAACGATAATGGAGGAGAAAGGCTTCCCCGGGTTCCAGAGTGAAAGAAGCGATGTCCCCGGCGATAGCCGTATCGGAGAAAGAGGTCACTGTCTTTTGCTCTAAGAATTCCCCGGTGTCGAGGGCGGGAGACACGGCGATGTATTCCTGCTTGCCATAACTCCAATCCATGCGGGACGTCGTGCTTTTGATCTGGCAAGGCTTCGAGGTCAGACGGACGAGGTCGCCTTTATGATGGAGGTGGATCTCGCGGCTGATGTCCTCCACCGTGGTGAAGAGGAAGCCGTCCTTTTGGAGGGCGGATTTCTTGAACCATTTGCTCTCATCGCTTTCTCCGCCGTGGCAAAGCAAGGGGTTGAAATAAGAAACCAATTCCACGTCCTCTTTCTTTTGCCCCTCGTTTTTGGATAGGAGCGAGAAATAGAGGGCTTTGTCTTTGCCGACGAAGGCGCGCAAAGCGTAGAGAATGCCGTCTTTCCTCACGAAGTAGGTCGCGTGGGTTGGGGTGAACAAAGTGGCCCTATCATCCCCATCGATAAACTTTCGTTTTCCGACCCCGGTCAAAGAGACCGGATCGTAGGACCCGTCTTTCTTCTTGCCCCCATAAAAGCAAAGGACGGGCTCTTTGCCTTCCTCTTTCTTGCAGAAGAGGTTGAAGGAGGATTCGACGCTATAGAGGTAGCCGGAGGAACAGGCCCAAAGCAAAAGCCCGTCCTCCCCATAGGGATAACGGCAATCGCCTTTTCTTTGGGGGAAGGCCAACACTTCTTCTGAGTTTAAGAACGATACGGCTTTCTTGGATGGACGCTGGCCTAAAAAAGGCAGAGTCCGCTCGACTTCAGAGAGGAAGGACATTTCATTCCCCCCAGTTCTTCACCCATTCGCCCCAGGATTGTTCCGCGGTGGTTTTGATTTTGGCGAATTCGGCCTCCACGGTGGTGTTGCTGGAAAGCAAGGCGTTGAAGGGGCGCAAAGCGGCGGTTCCCCAGATGTCGAGGTTGCCGTTGACATAGAGGGGGCTGTCGGAGGCTTTGGTGAAGCAGCTCTTCATGGATGAGCGGACATCCATCAAGGAGGTTAGATAGCTGTTGTCCACGCCTTCGGGAGTGAAATCATAGGCCAAGAAACCGTGGGCTTTCTCAAAGAAGGTCTGGCATCCTTGGTCGGAGATGATGAATTTCAGGAAGGATTTCGCGAGGTCCTGATGGTCGCTGGTGGCGGGGATCGCCATGTATTGGTCGTCGCCGACGACGTAATAGGTATCCTCATAGACCGCCCCGTCGATCTTCGGGGTCTTCATCATGGCCAGCTCCATGGAGGCGGGGAGAGTGTGGTTTTTGGTGTTATAGCCAAGCATCTCGTTGTAGATCCAGTCGCAGTCCATCATCATCACCGCTTTGCCGTTGAGGAAATCCTGCTGGGCGTCGTCGTTGGATTTGGAGAGGGAACCGGAGACGTAGTTGCTCGCATCCCCAAAGATGGCATACCACGTATCCACCGCGGTTTTGAGCTTGGAATAGGATCCGTCGAGATTGGTGTAATCAAAGGAGGCAGCGGAAGAGTACTTCAAGAATTCGCTGATGGCCTCTTTCCCGGCGAGCTGCCCCCACCAAGAAAGGACGGTGTAGTCGAAGTAGTCGGCGTTCCTCCCGGTGAAGACGAAGGGCTTCACGAGATCCACCCCAGCCGTGAGCTTGGCGGATTTGATGTCGGAGACGAGTTGGAGCAATTCCGCGGTCGTGGAGGGGACTTTGTTCTCCCACCCCTGCACCTGGCGAAGCAATTTGGCGTTGTAATAGATGCCGCCGATGCCGCGGGTCCAAGGAAGATGATAGGTGTGCTTTTGCCCATCGATCCCGGTCTGCTGGAGCGAGGTTGAGAATTCGGAGTTGACCTTGTCTTTGACCTTCTTGCCGTCGATTTCTTCTTCCATGAGGTCATCCAAGGAAGCGAATTTGCCGCTTCCGGCGTAGGTCAGCCAGCTTTTGCCGACGGAGATATAGAGATCGTCTGGGTTATTCTTCGAGGCGAGATGCTTGCTGATGATGGTCGCGGCCTGAGCGTTGGCGTCGAGACTGATCTTCTTGCCGGGATTCGCTTCTTCCCATTTCGCGGCCAGATCCTCGATCCATTCCTTGCCGTATCCTTTGTTGAGGCAAACCACCGTCAGGGTGTTCTCATCCGCGCCGGAGCTCTGATTGCAGCCCGATAAGGCGGAGATGCTGGTCAAAGCCAAGACGCCTAGCAACAACGTTTGTTTTCTTCTCATAAATCGACCTCCATTAGTTAACTTCGTGAAAAAACACGACGCATTGAGATGATATTAATAGGAAAAATGGATTCTGGATAGGGTTTTTAGTTCTTTAATCCTCATTTTTAAACTTCTTGCAAAAATGATTTGAGAGCGCTTCCACATGCGTTAGAATAACTGAAGCTATGAATTTCAAGACTGATCCATCCAAAACAATAACCTCGGCCCTGTGCCTGCTTTCCGCTTTGCTCGCTGCGGTTTCCTGCTCTTCTCAGAAAGAGGAAGAATCCAGCCTCAGCGGAGTCAGCGTGGACGATTCCCTGGCTTCCGGGGATGACCTTCTTTTAGGGCTTGGGGCTAAATTCGATGATGAAAATGCCATCTTCGACGATTTCTCCGGCGGGGTCGATCCCTCCCTTTGGACGATCGGAGATGGTGCTTGGGGCTCCGGGAACGGGGGCGTCGTCCCCGGGAACGTGTCCTATACCGATGACGGGGTTCTCATCCTCCGGGGGAACGGCCTCTATTATTCCGGGAGCGACATCTCCGGCGTCGGGACCCTCAAAGACGGCAGGAACACCGGGGCTGCGTTGATTTCGAAGTTCCGGACCAGACCCGGGCGTTATCAAATCAAGATGAAGGTTCTTCCGCGCCTTGGCTCCTGCACCGCTTTCTGGACCTACGCGAACCGCTCCACGGAATCCGGGATCAACGACAACCACGAGATCGACATCGAGCTCCCGGGCGGAAAAAGCACCAGCGTCATTTCGTTCAAGAATGTCCTGAACACCAATTACGTGACCGAACAATACAACATCAGCGAGGACGTGGACGTCTCTTCTCTTCGCGAGGATTCCCCCGCTTCTTTGAACGATGGGCAATTCCACGTCTTCGGCTTCGATTGGTACACCGATCCCGAGGTCATCGTCTACTACGTCGACGGGGTCGTCACCGCGGTGAACCGCGAATTCGTCCCCAATATGGAGACCCGCCTTTGGGTGGGGAACTGGTTCCCCAACAACGCGGGCTTCGTCGGCCAGAGCAATTTCGAGACCGACTACATGTACGTGGATTGGATCCAGTACCGCCCCTTCCTCGATCAGCCTTACGAAGCCCATGACGCGGCCGTGACCGTTTCCGGCGCCTCTTTGTCCGACTATCCTTCCTCCCCCGTCTCCTATCCCGTGGTCGACAAGATCGCCAACGGGGATTTCGAATACCTCTCATCCCATTCCGAGGACGGATACGGATGGCGTTATTCGACGATCGGGGAAGCCGAGGGCGAAAGCGATTATTCCCGCGGCGGGGATTATGGGCAAAACGGCTCCTATGGGGCCGAGATCTCCGGGCTTGGGTATTTGGAACAAAACATCGACTCGGTCTATGACGGGTTCCGCCACTCCCTCTCCTTCCAAGCCAAAGGGAAGGGAGGCTACGCCGAAGTCGCCTTCCTTGGGTCTTATGCATCGAATGAGATCGAAACCGTCCGCATCGACCTCGATTCCGACGAATGGAAGACCTATTCGAAAGAGCTGACCGCGCCGGAAGGAACCTATTCGATGAGACTGCGTTTCTTCGCCTCCAACCACCTCATCGACATCGACAACGTCTCGCTCGTCCGGGAGGCGAATTGACCATGGAAGAAGCAGAGATCATCCGTCGCCCGAGGAGGCGCTTATCCGGCAAGGCGAAGAACTACATCTTCGTGGCCATCCTTTTGGCCTACCCGGTCCTTCAGTTCGTCTTGACCTGGTCCTTCGTGAACATCAATTCCCTGCTCCATGCCTTCCAGCGCGGCAACAACCGCACCGGGACCTATGAATGGTGCGGACTCGACCAATTCGTCACCATCTTCCGGAACCTGTTCCAATCCACCGTGACCGTCCCCGGGATTCCCTGGCTGAACACCTATCAGGTCATTTTGCTGAACTCGTTGCTGATCGGCTTCGTGACCCTTTTCATCTCGCTTCCTTTGGCGGTTTTGTTCGCTTATTTCCTTTCCAAGAAGATGCCTCTGGCGAATGTCTTCCGCGTCATCTTCTTCCTGCCCAACATCATCCCGATCGTCGCCTTGACCTTCGCCTACAAAGCCCCTTGGCAGTATCTCGGATTAGGCGACCTCTTCGCCAAGTGGCCGAGTTCGGAGATGATGGTCATCCTCTACTGCGTCTGGGCCGGCATCGGCTATAACGTCATCCTGCTTTCCGGGGCCATCGGGCGCATTCCGAAGGAGCTCTTCGAATCCGCGAAGATCGATCACGCGGGGCCTTGGAAGGAACTCTTCAAGATCGTCATCCCCTGCATCTGGCCCACCATCGTGACCTTGGTGGTCTTGGGCATGACCAACGTCCTTACCCTTTATCTTCAGCCCTATCTCCTCACGGGGGATCAAGGCTATGCGGGGACCTTGGCTTTGGACATCTTCAACGCCGCGGGGCCTGACGCGGGCCCGGCCCAGTACTGCGCGGCCGCCGCGGAGGGGTTGCTCGCCTCCGCGATTTGGGCGCCTTTGATCCTTCTGACCCGCAAGGTCATGAGCAAAAAATACGAGGATGTGGATTACTGATATGGAAGACCTGAGCTATTTGGCGAACGCCCCCGCCCCGAGGCGGAAAAAGAAGAATGTCACCTTCGCTTTGACGAAGTGGTTCGTCTTCGCTTTGTTCGTTTTCTACGCCGCGACATTGCTATTCCCCTTCCTTTGGATGTTGCTCAACTCCTTCAAGTCTGGGAATGACTTCAATGGCAGCGGAGCCGATTTCGCGGCCAATGTCTTTGGCTGGCCCCGCGAGTTTTACGGCAAGAACTTCATCGAGATCATGACCTTTGAGATCGATGGGGAAACCGTTTGGAGCATGTTCATCAACTCCATCATCGTCACCGTGCTCGGCACGATCATCAACGTCTTCCTCTCCGCCTGCGCGGCCTATGCCTTGGCAAAATACCGCTTCCCGGGATCGAAGATCATCTACGGGCTCGCCATTTTCTCGATGGTGGTCCCGATCGTCGGCACTTTGCCTTCCCAGGTCGTCATGATGGAGACCCTGGGGATCGACGATTCTTTGCTGGGCATCCTGTTTCTCTATTCCGGATGCTTCGGCTTCAATTTCGTGATGCTCTACAGCGCCTTCCGTTCCATCTCTTGGAGTTATGCCGAGGCTGCCTCGATGGACGGGGCGGGACGGTTCAAGATCTTCTTCAAGGTCATGCTCCCCATGGCGAAGGGGCCGATTCTGGCTTGCTCCATCTTGCAGGCCATCACCCTTTGGAATGATTACAGCACGCCTTTCCTCTTCTGGCCTAGCCATCAGACTCTGGCCGTCGGGCTTTACAACATCCAAGAAGCCCAATCCGGCAACCCCCCGGCCATCTTCGCGACCATGATCGTCGCGGTTGTGCCGGTTTTGATCCTCTATGCCTGCTTCCAGAAGAAAATCATCGAAAACACCAACGCGGGAGGTTTGAAAGGATGAGAAAGAACGCATTTTGGTTGGCCATCCCCCTTTGCCTGAGCGCGGTTTCCTGCGCTCCTAGGGAGGGGGAATTGGCCTTTGACTTCACCGAGAAGGAAATCTCCTCCGGGGACTACGTCACCGTCTCTAAGGGGAAGGCCGAGTCCTATCGCTTCATCGGGGGCGTCCCCGAGGGGGTGAGCCTAGAAGAGTCGACGGGTCTCATCACCTATGGGCCTGAGGTTCTGAATGGGACCCAGCTGCTTTACAAAGCCTTGTCCAAGACCCAGGAAAGCGACGCGGTCGTTTTGACTTTGACTCAAAAAGAAGAAGAGGGCGAAGTCGCTTTCTCCAATTTGACCAACCGCTTGACCGACGGGGACCGGGTCTATGCCTCTTCGTCAAACGGCCAATCGGTTTCCTATTCCCTTTCCTCCCCCGTTCCCGGGGTCTCGGTGGATTCCTCTTCCGGAATCGTGAGGTTCGCCAAGGGCGTCGGCGATGGGACGAGCTTCGTCGTGACGGCTTCCTCGGGCTCGCTCCGCGCTTCCCAGGAATTCGTCGCGGCCGTCTCCGATCTTGCCTTCGCCAAAGGAGATCTCGCCTATTTCGAGGCGGGCTCCAGCAATCCGGTCGCCTATTTCATCGATTTCCCCGCTTCGCTTGCGGAAGAAGAGAAGGCCTTCTTGGGCGTCTTGCTCGACGGCAAAGCCCTCCCCCCCTCTTCCTATGAATATGACGCCGCCTTGGGGAAGGTCCTGCTTTCCTCCTCGGCTTTGTCTTCCCTTTCCTATGGCAAGCACCGCGTGAGCTTGGTCAGCCAAAGGAACAGCGTCAACGTCACCTTGTCGGTTGCCACCAAGTTCATCGCATCCGCGGAGGATCTGGCCTCGATCAACGACAGCCAAGACGCCTTGAAGGGCTATTACGTCCAGATCTCGGACATCGATCTGACCTCTTATCTAGGCGTCGACGGGGCCGGGAACGATTCCGGGAAAGGCTGGAAGCCGATTGGGGCCTATCGCGACGTCGCCGACGGGACGGCGTTCCTTAATTCCTTCCAAGGAACCTATGACGGCGGAGGCCATGTGATTTCCGGGCTTTGGATGAATCGGAGCGATGAGACCGCCTATAACGCCGGGCTCTTCGGCTACGTCTATTCCACCGCCTTGATCGAGAATCTCGGCGTGAAGGGGACGGACACTTCCTTCCGTTCCTTCTGCGGCGGCTTCGTCGGCAGCAACGACGGGACGATCCGCAACTGCTACTACCAAGGAAGCAAGCTTTCCTCCTATTCCGGGGAGAACGTCTTCCGTTATCTCGGCGGCTTCGTCGGCCAGAACCAAGGCACCATCTCCTATTGCTACTCCTCCGTGGCCGAGATCCAAGGCGATCGGGCTTACGGGTCCTTCGCCGGGAACAACATGGGCGAGATCTCCCATTGCGTCGGTTTCTCTTCAACCGAAGACCTTCTCTTCCAAGGCGAAGGGGTGCCCGCGACGGACAGCCGTTCCTATCCCCAAACCGAGGATGTCCCCGAGGAGGCCTTCGCTTCCTTCTCTCGCGACGTCTGGGATTTCTCCTCCCCCCTCCCTTCTTTGAAACAGAACCTCTATTTCTCCGGGGTGTTCTCGATCGAATTGCTCGGAGCCAAGAATGAGGCCACGATCGGGGAGAGCTTTGAATTGTCGGTCCGCATCAATCCTTCCTCTTCCCAAGAGGAATATGAGGACAAGGTCGTCTATTCCGCCTCCGGATGCAACGTGAGGGTGGAAGGGAACAAAGTCATCACCGAAGGGGCGGAGCCGGGCGAATTCACCCTCACGGCTTCCTTGGAAGAAGGCGGGAAGGTCTATTCCTCCAGCGTCTCCGTCCATCTCTATGCGATCGGCGAGGCCTTGGATTTCGCTTCTTCCGAGCCCTTATACCCGGGACGCACCTACACCTTGAAAGCCAAGGTGACCCCCGAGACGGCGAAGCAAGAGATCGCCTATTCCCTGAGTGAGAGGGTGAAGGGGGTTCATCTAGACGGAGATCAACTTCGGATCGGCTATTCGGCAAACCCCGGGAAGATCACCTTGGGCGCTTCCTCTTTGGGGTTAAGCTCCTCCGCCGAATTCGAGATTCTGCCCTATGAGACGGTCTTAGACGATCCAAGGGACAACCTCCGCTACGCGGGGGAAACCCAAGATCTCTTCTTCCATCTCCCGGAAGGGGAAGACGCATCCGCTTATTCCTATTATCTAGAGGGCGAGGAGATTTCTCCAAAGTCCGTCGAAGGGAACGTGATCTGCTTCTCCGGCGACTTGCTCTGCTCCAAGCCGGGGCAGGAAGTGAACTTCCGGTTCGAGAAGCTCTCCGAAAAGAAAGTCTACGTCGGGGCCGCCTGCTATTTGGACGAAGATAGGCCCGCCCTCCCAAGCGGGGAGAACGTGACGGTCATCTCCTCTTTGGAACAATTCGCCTCCTTGTTCAACGTCTTCGATTATGAGCAATCCCGTTACGAGAACTACGGCAAAGACAAGATCTACGTCTTGGATTGCGATCTCGACTTCGCGGGCAGGAAGGTCTATTCCATCGGCTATGACGCCCATCCCTTCTTGGCCACGATCTACGGGAACAACCACGTGATTTCGAACTTCGGCCAAGGGAATGTCGACAAGGTCGAGAACGAATATGGCCTCACCTTGGATCCATCCACCTACGACGGGGCTTGGAACTACCGTCCTTCCCTCTACGGGGTCGGCTTCTTCGGGACCTTCGGGGGATCTTGCTATGACTTGGTGTTCGAGAACACCAGAATCAATGCTTCCAACTGGGTTGGGAATTTCTCCGGATCCATCCTGACAGAAGGCAAGGCGAGGAACGTCCATCTCCTGAATTGCAAAGCCCTCAACGCGAATGAAGTCGACTTCCAATCGACCGCCTCCGATTCGGTTTCCTACTTCGCCCCCGGGAACGAGGGGGAGATGACGTTCTGCTCTTATGACCACGCTTACGAAAACCTCACGAAAGGAAGGGATTAACCCTATGAAAAGACACGCCAAGAAAGCGCCGGAAAAAGGAAAGACGCAGGCTTACAACCGCAAAAAGAACAACTCGCTTGTCCTCTCCGTGCTTAAGGAAAGCCCCTCTTCCGGGACCATGCTCTCGGAACGGCTCGGCTTATCCAACTCCGCCTTGAGCGGCATCCTCACGGACCTCAAGAGCAGCGGCCTCATCGTCGAGCAGTCCAGAAGGACCACCAACGGCAAAGGCCGCAAGCAGGTCCTCTTCGAGGTCAATGGGAACTTCGGCCTCATCGTCGTGGTGTCCATCGCCAACTACATGGCCAAAATCGTCGTCGCCAACATCAAGAAGGAAATCCTCGCGACCGCGGACATGGAAGTCGGGCGTTACGACGTGAAGGCGGTCTACGACATCGTCTGCTCCATCTATTCCATGCTCATGCAGGATCAGTTCCGCTCCATCCCCCTCAAGGAAATCGTCATCTCCTGGCCGGGCAGGGTGAACGCCCTCAACGGGAGCCTCGCGGTCTCACCCCAATTCGATCCGAATCTCTTCGCCGACAAGAATTTCCTCGTCCACGAGTTCAGCAAACGCTTCCCCGGGGCTAGGATCTCGGTCAACAACGACATCAAATTCGCCTTGGTCGGGGAAAGGGACGAAGGGTCCCTCTCCGGATTGGAGAACGCGATGCTCCTCTCGGTGGATACCGGCATCGGCGGGGCTTTGCTCATCAAAGGCAGCCCCTTCCAAGGGGAACAGGGATACGCGGGGGAATTCGGATTGCTCCGCGCCGAATTCCAAGGCAAGGCGCAGGTCTTGGACGAAGTCGCCTCCCTGCGCGCTTTGAAACTCCATTTCGAGAAACCCCATTTCTCGGAGGTCGTCGAGCTTTACCGCAACGACCCCGAAGCCAAATCCTACGTTCTGAAGACCGGGGAAGCCGTGGGCAAGGTCCTCTCCGACTGCGCCGCCTTCCTCGACGTCACCCGCATCGTCGTCTTGGGGAGGTGCAGGGAATTCGGGCAGGAGTACCTCGATGCCATCAAAACCCAGTTCCGCGATCCTTGCTATGTCCCCGACCTCTCCTATTCCACCTTGGAGGATCCCGTCCTCCTCGGCGGGGTGAACTTCGGGGTCTATCAAGCTTTGAAGGAGGCCATTGAGTGATATGGAGCTCTTGCTGAGAAACGTCTGCAAAGTCTATCCCGGAGAGAAAAAAGGTCAGGACGTCGTCGCGGTCAAAGACTTCAATTTGTCCTCCGACCACAAGGAGTTCATCGTCTTCGTCGGTCCCTCCGGCTGCGGCAAATCCACGACCTTGCGCATGATCGCGGGGCTTGAGGAGATCACCTCCGGCGACCTCATCATGGATGGGGAGAGGATGAATAAGGTCGAGGCCGGGGACCGGAACATCGCGATGGTGTTCCAGAACTATGCCCTCTACCCCCACATGACGGCTTACGAGAACATGGCCTTCGGGCTTAAGAACACCAAAATCGAGCAGCAGGTTCTCGATGAAGACGGGAACCCCGTCTTGGCCATCGACAAGAAGAACGTCGCCTATCTTGAACGCGAGCTGAAGAAGATCGCCCGCAGCAAAAAGCTGACCGAAGAGGAAAGACAAGCCCAGCTCCGGCGTTACCAGGCGGCCTACGAGAAAGCCTCCACGACCCCGGTTCCGGTGATCAAATACGTCCATTATTCCAAGCAGGAGATCGATTGCAGGATCAAGGAAGCCGCCAAAATCCTCGGAATCGAGGAGCTCCTGAACCGCAAACCGAAGGCGATGTCCGGCGGCCAACGCCAACGCGTCGCTTTGGGCAGGGCGATCGTGAGAAGGCCCAAACTCTTCCTCCTCGATGAGCCGCTTTCCAACCTCGACGCGAAGCTGCGCGCTCAGATGCGCGTGGAGATCTCGCGCCTTTACCACGCTTTGGACACGACCTTCGTTTACGTCACCCACGATCAGGTCGAAGCCATGACGATGGGCGACCGCATCGTCGTCATGCGCGGCGGGGTGGTCCAGCAGATCAATACCCCCACCTATCTCTTCGACTATCCGGCCAACCGTTTCGTCGCGGGGTTCTTGGGAACCCCCCAGATGAATTTCTTCGAGACGAAGCTCATCGTGAAAGAGGGGAACGCCTTCTTGGCCTTCCCCGATGGCCAAAGCCTTTCCTTCCCTTTGAGCGTTTTAAGAAGGAAACTCCGAGAAGAGTATCTGGACGGGCAATCTCATCCCGTGATCCTCGGGATAAGGCCCGAGCACATTCTCTTAAAAGAAGGCGGGCTCAAGATGAAGGCCACTTTGTCCGAGATTTTAGGCAGCGTGACCCAGATCTACGGCTCCTTGTCCGGCGTCTCCTGCGTGAGCCAGGTCCCGGGCAGGGTCAAGGTCATAGAAGGCCAGGAACTCTCCTTGGTCATCCCGCCGGAGAAGATCCACCTCTTCGCCTCCGGAAGCGAAATCTCCATCCTCTCGGATGGCGAAGGGAACTTACTCTCCGCCCCCGCGGTGAGACAGAAATAAAAGAGAAAGCAACGCGGAACTTCAAAGAAGGGAGGCGTTGCTTTCTTTTTGCTTTTTCAGGATCCTTGGGAAAAGGAAAGAGCAAACAGCCAAGGAGACGAGGCCCGATACCCCGTCGGCGATCGGCTCAGCGAGGAAGGCGAGTTCCCCGTTCCCGGAAAGAAGGGGCAATAAGAAGGTCAAAGGAAGGAGGAGGAAGAACTTCCGGTTTAAGGAAAGCCAGATGGAATAACGGGCCTGCCCGATTCCGGTGAGGCCATCCACCAAGGTGTATTGGAAGGTCAGCAGAACGATGGGGTACATATACCAATGGATGAATTCGGCCGATTCGGATATGACCTTCTCGGCATCCCCGCCTTGGCTAGAGAAAGAAAGGAACAAACGGGCGAAGGGCTCCGCCAAAAAGAAGGAGGCGAGCAGGCAAAGGCTCGTGAAGACGAGCCCGCAGGCGGTGATCTGAAGCTCGGCTTTCTTGACGAGTTCGGTTTTCCTCGCCCCGAACAAGAAGGCCAAGATCGCCTGGGTGCCGGAGGAGATTCCAAGCAAAGGCCCCGTCACCAAGGAAAAGAAGGCTTGGACGATGGTCGCGCATTCGATGAGGAAGTCCCCGTTGCTTGAGGACATCTGCAAAGAAGCATTCAGTCCGATGAGGATGACGGAATCGGTCGCCAAGATGATGAAAGGGGAAATCCCAAGCTTCAGGATTTTGCCGACGATGCGGAAAGAAAAAGGAAAACGTTTAGGACGTATGGGGGATTTCAGGATGAAGAGCAAACCCAAAAGGCAAGAAAAGGCCCATGAGACGGAAGTGGCGATGGCAGCCCCTTTGATTCCAAGCCCGAAGACGTATAAGAAGACGGGGTCCAAGATGATGTTCAGGATGGCGGAAGACAAGGACGAGACCATCGACTGGATGGATTTTCCTTGGGCAATCAGGAATTGCTGAAAGCCGATCGAAAAGAAAGCGGGGACCGTGCCGATCAGAAAATAGAGCATGTACTCTTTCGCATAGGGGAAACTCTCTTGCGAGGCCCCGAACCAAGATAGCATTGGGTTCAGCAAGGCATAGCTCACTCCGGTGACCGCTAGGCCTAGGGCAAGGAGCATCCATAAGGAATGGTAGAAGATCTTGCGCGCGTCATCCTCTTTCCCACCCCCTAGGCTCATCGAGAACAAAGGGGCCGCCCCCAAGACGACGAAGTAGGCGAAGGAGGTCACCAAAGAAGCGATGGGCGCGCATACCCCGGCCCCGATCAAGGAAATCTCCCCATTCTCGGGCAGGTTGCCGATGTAGATGCGGTCGACAATGTTGTATAAGACCGTGATGAGCTGGGAGATCATCGCGGGGATCATCAGATAGAGCACGTTCCCGAAGGTCTTTGGATTGCCTAGGTTGATTCGCTTGCCTTTCATGACGGGCGTGATTTTAGCCTATTTCCGGGGAAAGGGGTTTGATTTGGCGATGTTTGTCTTTGGCTTGTTTCTTCAAGAACCCGCGGGGGTCTTTTTTCTGAGGCTTTTCCGCTTGAGAATGCTGAAATTTTGCAGCTGGAAAATGCCTTCAAAATAAAAATAGTCCCCAACGGAATATTTTGTTGATGATTTGCTGCTGAGACTCGATCCACCAAGCGTCTGCAGTTCACGATAGGCTTCTGCTTTCCGTGGCTTGAGCCGTTATTGAACGGGGGATTAAAGCCCTTCTTCGACGATTTTCTTTACCACCAAGGCATCCGCGGGGCACCAGTCTTCTTGATTTAATTCCTCGATGCGTTTGAAGCGTTTGGCCAAATGGATCCCCGCTTCCGTTTGCAAAGAGCCTTGCTCCACTTCGCAAAGAAAGACATCCATGTCCAAATGGAAACTTGGATAATCGTATTGGACGTTGCAAAAGAAACGTTTGACGGCGATGTCGGTGTTCAGCTCTTCCTTGATTTCCCTTTTGATCGCTTGCTCCGGCGTCTCCCCGGGTTCAATCTTGCCGCCTGGGAATTCCCATTTTCCTTTAAGGTCCCCATACGCCCTTTCGGCGGAGAAAACCTCGCCTTTCTCATTGGAGAGGATGCAGGCGACGACGCGGATGGATTTAAGCTTCTCCATAGATGCCCTTCTTTTCTTCGATTCCCAAGTCGTAATGATAGGAAGCCGGGATGGGTTGGTCTAGGACAATATCGAACAGCAAGGTCTTCGCGGGGTTGTCGGAGGGCCTCGGATTGATTAATTTCCCCTTTCCTATGTAGAGGAAAGGGCATGCACGCCCCCAGTCTTTTTTCGTTTTCCGCACGAAGATCATGGCCTCCCCCGCTTCGATTAGGCGCTTCCCTTTCCCGTTATCGAGGGTTGTTGAGGTGGAAGATTCCCATTGCAATAGCCCTGGGGAAAGGAATTTGTCTTTGTACTTCAGCCTCTCTTCTTTTTGCAGGTCTTTGTTGAGGGTGATGTATAGGGCCAATCCTTTCTCCGTGTAGAAGATCCCCGTCATGGGCATGAGGTTAGCTTCCTCTTTCCCGGCCTTATAGACGCATAA
>SFUB01000100.1 GCA_004561785.1 bacterium
TTTCTTCTCGGCCTCTACCCTAGCCTTGACGGCCTCTTCCTTCGTCTTGAAGGTCCCGAGGCGGATTTTGTTTCCGTGGAAGTAGAACGTGGCTACCCATCTCCCCCGCTTGTTCTTGCACACGCCGGGAACCCCGGAAGTGTTGTCGAATCGCATCTTCCTCCTGCTGGAGAGCAGCGTTTTCGTCTTCTCATCGACTCCGGAATCTTCCGTTTTCTTCATTGGCTTAGACGCACAGCCACAAGAATACGGGTGCTTGGAGACGTCATCCTCGCTCAGGATGAACTCCTTCCCGCAGAGCTCACACTTGCATAGGTAGTAGACGAGCGACCTTCCCTTTGAGCGACCGTCCCCATGCCCGCACGGGTATCTCTTCTCAACCAGGACGTTGCGCGTCCTGTACGACATAAAATTGGGATCCATAAAAAAGCCTCCTTTCCCAACATAGGAATCGGAGGCTGATTCTTTCTGGTGCCCTGGACAGGACTTGAACCTGCGCGGAGTGATCCACGTGATCCTAAGTCTAGCGGCGTTTGATGAAGCAAGGGTCGTTTTTAAGAAAGAAATGCCCATTCTATCGAGAAATCTTACCTTCTGGACGGAATGTGTTTCCTTCTTTGGGAAGCGCTAAGAACGCCCGATGCGGACGGATCGCGGACGAATTTTCGGGAAAACCGAAGACACATACGGGAGTGGCGGACCGGGGTTCGGGCGGTCTTCTCTCGCAAAATCATTCCCCCATCATCCGGCAGAGGAAAACGGAAACTATCGATAGAACTGGCACTTTTTCCATGGCCATCTGCGTTTTGCTAAGAAATCTCCGATACGATAGATCTCTGCTGTCTCATTTTTGGGATGTGGATAGAATAACGGAAAACCAACGATTTCCTAGGCGTCTCCTACAAACTTACTTCAAATTAAGCAAGCACGCTTTCATCTTGTGAAATAGTGCTATTTGGACAGCAGTTTAGGTTTGGTCAGAAAATCGAAAAGACCGACTTGGAGGATTCCGTTGTTGTCGAACATCGTTCCGGAGAAATATTTGGAGATGAGGACCTTTCGGAAGGAGTCTTTAACCAGGAGAAGCGGCCTTTTCTCTTGGGCCATCTTGTCGGCGTCGGGAATGTAGAAGGCCGACTGAATGTAGATCCTCTCCCCTCCTTTTTCGCAGACGAAATCAATCTCGTACTGCCTGTTCTCCTGCCGTCCACCGCTCCGTTCGTTGACGTTAAGTTTGCCCGTGCTGACAAGATATCCTCTGGAAATGAGCTCGTTGTAGATGATGTTCTCCATGTAATGTGGCTCTTGATCATTGCCTTTGAAACCCGTGGCGGCGTAGCGGATTCCGAGATCGTCAAAGTAGTATTTCGCCGGCGCCCCGATGAACTTCCTTCCCTTAATCGTATCGGGCTGGGCTCTCGAGACTAGGAAAGCATCCTCCATGTAGCCAACGTAGAGTTTGACAGTGGCTGGAGAGATAGTGGTTTTCTCGGCGGATTGGAACGTGCTGGCAATCTTGTTGAAACTCATGGGCGATCCGACCGAAGAGGCGAGGACCTTCACGACGTCGCCAATGGCCGTATCCTTTCGGAGGTGGTATCGGTCGATGATGTCGCGCAGGTAGATGACATTGAAGGTCGAACGGAGATAGGCGATTTTCGACTCTTCGTCTGGGGCCAAAACGGCATCAGGGAGCCCCCCAAAACGCCAGTACTCGTCCCAAAGCGTCAAAAGGTTGGATTTGTCATCCTTCGTCTGAAGGAACTCGGAAAAGGTGAGCGGGCGCATGTCAACCTGCCATCCTCTTCCCCTGAACTCCGTTGCAATGTCGCTGCTGAGGAGCCTCGAATTGCTTCCGGTGACGAATACTTCGGTATCGCCATAGTGAAGGAACTCGTTCAGGGCGTCGTAGAAAGTGATCTCCTGATCTGGGATATCCGGGTTCCTGATGGGGAGAACATACTGAATCTCATCGATAAGGAAGAAATACCGAGATCCATCTTCCTTTCTTCTGTTCCTGAAGTATTCGGCGAATCGAAGTGCGCTACGATAGGAAGCGTTTCTTGTATCGTCGAGCTTCAACTCAATGATATGGTCATCGTCGACCCCGCTCTGTTTTAGGTAATTTCTGAAGATAGTGAAAAGAAGGTAAGATTTCCCGCACCGCCTCGGTCCGGTGATAACCTTCGCCATCCCGTTGCCGATCGACTTCTTCAACTTCTCCAGATAAATTTCTCGTGCGATTTCCATTCAAATACCTCACCATTATTGTTTCAAATTAAGCAAGCATGCTTGCTTTTTATAAGTTAATTATATCATAGTGATGTTTTTTGCATCTTGCAAGTTCAAACCAGGAAAGCTTGCTTATGCCTTGTGAAGCAGACGCCAACGCATGGATAACACGAATATCACGATAGAATGTTGGGGATATGGTAATTTTGTTGATTTGATGTGTACCCAAGGAAGTTGCGATTGCTTGAGCTGGGGATTTGTCTGATTTGAGGCCTCGGCGTGCATCCGCAGGGATAGGGATGCTTTGTGGCCTCGTCACCCGAGAAGATCACCTCTCTCCCGCAGTTGCATCGGCAGAGGTAATCCGCGTGGTTCCTCCCTTTATGGCCATCCCCGCATCCGCAAGGATATCTTCCCTTACCGTGAGCATTCCCGTTCGGTAGGGCTTGAAATTCGAATCCATATTTCACCTTGGCGGAGAAGAAAAACGGCCTCCGCGCTTCCTTTCCGGGAAGGAGAGACCGTCTGTTTCCGATGGTGCGGGCAACAGGACTTGAACCTGCACGGGGTTAACCAATAGATCCTAAGTCACGCGCGTATACCTAATTCCGCCAACAGGGCTTGACTTTGTTTCGGGCTTCTTCCAAAGGGGGGGCGATTCCCCACGAAAAAAGGGGCCGGGACATGCCCAGACCCCAGATTTCCCCCAGGCTATGAAGGAGAATCCATTTTTCATTTGGTGCGGGCGACAGGACTCGAACCTGCACTTGATGATTTCTCTATGCTTTTCTTCGGCGTGCGCTTATCCGGAGTTCGTGGCCTTCTCCGCTTGAGCGTGCCATGTGCTATCATCTTGCTACTTATGGGTTCTTCTTTGGAAAAAGAAAACGGCCGCTTGCTCCGCTCCTTCAAAAGGACGGGGGAGAAGGTTTTCAATTATTTGAAAGGCCATTGGAAATGGATGGCATTCGCCGCCGGATGCGTGCTTTTCCTCTATGCCGTTTATTTTGCTTTTTCATTTCGAACGCAACCGATCTATCAATCGGTCGACCAAGCTTATTGGGGCATTCGCAATATTCTTTTCCGCGTCTTTTGTGGGGTTTTTGATTTGGGGATCTTTGTTTGGGGCGTGTGGCT
>SFUB01000101.1 GCA_004561785.1 bacterium
AGAAAAGATAAATACAAACCGCTAAAAGTGAAAGAATATCGCCTTGTTGCGTGCTATTCACAATCATGAAAGGTCCGGCAATGAGGGCAAAAACCACTCCAGCAAGATGGCTCATGGAGTTCCGCCATTCTTGTTTTCTTGTGTAGGATGGCAAAGCGATTTGTTCTAGGGGCATAGCGATGACCTCCTCATCTAGTTTAGTGTACTAGTTGTCAAAGTCAAGGTATCTAGTTATGAAAACAAGGTTGGATATGTTTTTCTTTCCTAACAAGAAAGCCCAATCCTAAACTATGCCCATGGTCACTCTTCTCAGACGTCTTTTTATTAAGGATTACCAAAATGTGGGGAAAGAAAAGGTCCGCCTATCCCACGGACGTGTCGCGGCGATTTTCGGGATCATCACCAACGCCATCCTCGTTGTCTTGAAACTATCGGCGGCGCTTATCCTGGCCGCTAACTCAGGGTGGGTGTTCTCCATGGCCTTAATCGGCGACTCCATCAACAACATCGGCGACATCGCTTCTAGCGTCGTCACCTTGGTCGGCTTCCATCTCGCCGCCAAGCCGGCGGACAAAGAACACCCCTATGGCCATGAGCGGATTGAATACATCGCCGCTTTGATCGTTTCGATGATCATCGTCGCGGCGGCCATCGAGTTGATGGTTTCCTCCATCAAAGGGGCGATCCAAGGCGCCTCAACCAATTACGACCTTTTTACTTTGATTATTTTAGGAGTGTCGATACTCCTTAAACTTTTCCAGGGGTATGTGAATTTTGGAATGGGGAAGGCAATTTCCTCCGTCGCCTTGAAAGCGACCGCGATCGATTCTCTTACCGATTCCATCGCGACCACCGTCGTCTTGATCTGCGCCTTGCTCGCTCGCTTCTTTGGATGGGGGTTCTTGGATTCCTATACAGGCATCGCCGTGGCTTTGTTCATTCTTTTCTCCGGGATCAGTTCCATCAAAGAGGCGAGCAATCCCTTAATCGGAGAACCAGCCAGCCGAGAATTTGAAACCCAAATCGTAAGAGAAGTTCGGTCGCACCCCGAAGTGCTCGGAGTCCACGATGTCCTTTGCCATGCCTACGGGCCCACAAAGTATTTTGTGTCTTTGCACGCAGAAGTTGATGCTTCTTCAGACCTAATGGGTATCCATGACATCATTGACAACATCGAGGACGACATCCGCTCTAAATACGGATGCGAAATTACCATCCACATCGATCCGATCCAAGTCGGAAATCCAGAAGTGGACGAGGCAAAAAAGGAAGTGGAGGAAGTTCTGCGCAAGTTGGATCCAGAGCTCAGCATCCACGATTTCAGAATGGTCAAGGGCGAGACTCATTCCAACCTAATCTTCGATTGCGTCATCCCTTATCAAAAGAAGCAACTGACCGAAAAAGATATCCGGAATTGCCTCAATGCCCATTTCGGAGAAAAATATAACTTCGTCATCCGTTTCGATCGACCCTATGACGAATAGGCCTATCTTTGTCCTTGCTTAAGTCCTTCGAAGCAAAGGGCCGCGGCCCCGTAGATTCCGGCGTCGCTCCCTAAAGCGGAGATGAGGACTTTTGTTTTCGGAGGATTGACCCTCAAAAGCCCATAGCGGTTTCTATCCAAATAATCTTGGACCTTGGACCTTAGATATTCGCCTTGCCTAGCAACCCCGCCACCCAAAATAATTGCTTCAGGACGGAAGGCGTTGCAGAAATTCAAACAGCCCTCCCCGAGGTATGAGATGTATTCGCGAACGACTTCCTTCGCCGTTTCGTCCCCTTGCTTTTCCGCTTCAAAAACGATGGCCCCATTCATCCTTTCCGGAGTCTTGCAGTAATCCCACATTTTGGATTCCGGATGATGGGCCATGGCCCAAGCCGCGTCTTTCGTCAAAGCGCTCGCGGAAGCATAGCATTCGAGGCATCCTCTTCTGCCGCAACCGCAAAGCCTGCCATTGAGCTCAATAGAGGTATGCCCAAGTTCGGCACCTTTCCCTTCATTCCCAGAAAAGATATGGCCATTTAAATACAGGCCGGACCCAACCCCCGTTCCTAAAGTAAGGAAGACAACGTTCTTATAGTTTTTTGCAACTCCAAAGTAAATTTCGCCCAATAAAGCCGCATTTGCGTCGTTTTCGATAAAGCAAGGCTTTTCGAAATGCTTTTCCAGCATTGGGGCAATGGGGAAATCCTTCCATCCCAAATTGGTCGCGTAATCGCAGGTTCCTTTCTCCGGGTTGATCCCGCCGGGGCAGCCAACCCCGATTCCGACAAAGTCTTTGCCGAAGAATGGAAGTTTGTTTTCTATGGCTTCAACCAGCTCATCGAAAATCGCGTTTTGGGGTGCTTTGCGGTTGACGCCAAAAGAAAACCTAGAAACCATTTCACCGGATTCGGAGACGAAAGAACATTTGATGGACGTTCCGCCGATATCGACGCCAAGTGCATACCTCATAACGTCATCTATTATAAGGAGGAAAGGGCGGTCGGAAAACTGGCCAGCAAGGCAAAAATTTGTTTATTTTTCACGTTTAGCGATGAGTGTTAAATAGGAAAGCAAAAAGACCAGATACATATTTCCGGTTGGCGAAATCGCGGATTAGGTAAGAGTATTTCGGCCCGAGCCCAGACATGATCGTGTTCCGCAGGGGCGTTTGTTCGAAGAAAGCCTTCTCACTTTCTTTGCCCGGCTCATCAATGTGCGCCTTTTTTCTCGCGACGTTAAAGATCAGCTTTCCAAGCCAAGTCCGCTTAATATCCGAGAACGTCGAATTCAAATCATAGGGACCCGTTTTTGGATCCCGCTCCATGGCGATAGGATGTCCCAACAAGGCCTCAAAATCGTTTTCGAACTGAAGGAAGCCTTCCGTCGTGGGCGAATAATAAGTCGACATTTTAAGGCGTTTCGAAGTCAAAACGTCCTCGGATTGAACGACGAGTTCTTTTTTGAGAACGATGTCCTCACAGGAATCG
>SFUB01000102.1 GCA_004561785.1 bacterium
GAGAATCAGCATCCCATTTTCATTGTAATGAGGGGTCGCGAGATCTTTGGCGACAATGATTTTGGCGAAAGAATCGCCCTCCAGCCTCTTTTTTAAGGTTAGGCCATTCTTGCTTTTCCCAAACGCCGGGACGATGCCGACGCCCACTTGCTACCCCCGCATCCGCAGCTCGTCGTAAAGGACGTTCTCCATGATGTGATTGCCCTCGTTCTGGCGGAAGTTCCGTCTCGCATTCCGGAAGAAAGAATCAGCGAAATAATACTTTCTCGGGGATGCGACGTCGGACTTCCTTTTGATGTCATGGCGTTCTGAAGGCTCGATCGGGAACGGGTCCTCCAAAGAATCCAAATAACGTTTGATGGTTGCAGAAGAGATATTGCTGTTTTTCAAGGTCCAGAAAGCGTTCTTCCGTTTCTCCGGATTGGTAGCGAGCTAGCAGAGGAAGACGCCGCATTGAGCAGGTCTATGATCCCCCCGCTTTTGCGAATCGGGTTTCTTTGATTGATGCCTTTAGCCTTTACGGTAGATTTCTTGGAAAAGACTTCTCAAAAGGTCGGCCCTCTCCTGCACATCGTTCTCTAAAGCAACGGAAGGAATGCCTCCGTAGATCAAATATTCGGAAAATCCCCGGTAAACGTTGCCGGGATAAACGCGCGTGAACCCACGCAAGGAAAGAGGGTGCATAGATATTTCACCTCCTCTTCCGGCGAATTCCTTAATAACGTCTTGGAAAAGGAACTTCGCGTTGCTCCCACTGAAATACAGATCGAGATTGGGTTTCCTTAAATATCCGTTTAAAAGAGACTTGAAACAATCGAGGTTCTGCGCTTCATCCAAAAATACCGTCATCGACGATCAAGCCATTCAGGCAGGACAAGAAAAGTTCTGGATCCGTGTCCTGTTCTCTTTCTCCATCAAAAGCAGGCCCTGGGTACCGAAGGAAAGGGTTTCTGCGGTTTATTCTTCTTCGTTCAAGAAACGGATGTCTTCCTCTTCCCCGCCCATGGGGTAGACGACAAGAGAGTCCCCATTCCTGTTCTTTTCATTCATCTTCACCGCGTTGATGCGATGATCCCCGTAAGTCGTGTAGTAGCAAATGCCTCTGCTCGCGTTATAGCAAGAGGAATAGATCGTGATCTCGTATTTCCCCTCCCCCACGAGGGCGGATCCCCGTTGCTGCTCGACGCTATGGAGGATGTGGAAGAACTGGGAGACGCTCGGGGATTCGCCCTCAGGGCAGACGGAATTGGCCCGGACGAAGGCGACTTTGGCGAAACGGGAAGAACTCGATAGATCCCCAGGGAGCCCGATCGCCCCCATCCCGCGGCTATAGGTCTTCAAAGGAAGGTTCCCGCCGAAGGTATTCTCCGGATCCTTGTTGGAGAGGCCCTTATAACGGTTGAGGCCGGATAGTTGCTCCGGGAAGGGCGGATTGTTCGTGAGGACGCCCGTCGGGTTGTCGTAGAGCCTCAGCCCCTCCGAAGTCGATTCCAAGACGCAGCAGGAATCCTTGTCCGCGAGGAGGTAATGGAGCTGCGAAGGCGGGAATTTCTCGTTGAACGGGGTGTCGACGATGACGGAATTGGAGAGCATCGCCTTGGCTTCTTCGACGTTTCGGCATTTCGAAAGCACATAGGAGATCAGCTCATATTGGGCGATGTTCGTCTTGCCTTTCGCGGGCTTCGAATAAACGGCGTTCCCCACGAAATTCAGCCCGGCCATGCCTAGTCCCATCTCATTGACCGCATCGTAGAACAGGGGGTATCCCTCATCAACGTGGGCCACGCCCAAGATCGCGTAATGGGAAGAGCAGATCCCCTCGTGGGCGAAGGGGAACGGATAGTTCCTCGGGGCGATCGCGATGCTTTCGCCATAGGAGAATTCGTAATCCAAGTTTCTCCCGAAATAGAAGTCGTGGGTCTTCATCGACAAAGCGGTGCACATAGAGAGATTCCTCCTTTTTCTTTGCCTTCATTATCGCACGGCTTTAAGACGAAGGAAAAGGGCGCCCGGATCAAGGCGCCCCTCCTTTCGTTCAAAGCGAAGCGAGCTCTGAGCCTTTGTATTCCAATTTGAATTCGGTCAAAGCCTCAAAGGCCAAGGAGAGATTCGCCATCGCCGCCTCGGCGACGGAGACAACGCAACCCTCGGCTCTATCGGCGATGCAGCAAGGGGTTTTCCAGGTCTCCGTTGACGTTGATGGGATACATAGGACGGCTGAGGACGAAAAAATGGGAACGTATGCCTTGTCCTCGAATCTCATCTTGAAGTCAAAAAGCGGAAAGCGACCGCCTCCTCTCCGCGATTATGTAAGCCTGGTCTCATCGTTTTTCGCTTCTGGAAGCGAGCCCCATCGTCATAACGGGATTTGAAGACATTCAGGCTTTCATCTCATTTTATAATAATTCCTATAAATTCCATTTCGAGAAGAGTCGGCACTTTCAATAAACAGCTTGAATTTATATTCATCAGAATTAGCATCCAATTCATAGCGGATTTCAAAAATCCAAACCGAACCTTTTATAAAGTAACCATCATTCAAAGTGTTATTCCTTACATAGTAGAACTCGCACAATTTGCTCGGATTATCATCAAAATAGTCGGACAAATCATGCTTCGGCTCTATGACATACCAATTTTCGTTTGTATCCATACCGAACTTTTCAATTCTTGGTTTGCCAAACATTCCATTGTAATTTGCTTTTAAATACGAAAAATAGGTTTCCGCATTCGTCCTAAATGCATCTTTATTCGGGCAAAATTGCGAAAACGAGTATCCGTTGTTGAACCAGGTATCACTGGATTGCATATCGCCTGACAATCCCATCGGCGCAGTCAAGCCGGCAAGGCCCTTTGCAGATAGTTCTCTTTCTGTAAACCATTTCGTGGCATCATGAACGGAATTGTTGTTTTCGCCATGGACGTCATCATTTCCACAGGCAACTAAATTGACGC
>SFUB01000103.1 GCA_004561785.1 bacterium
CTGTGTCTCCGACCCATCTGGCCACAAGTCTTACGGGCTGCTTATGCATCAACGGGTTCGACACGCAGGAGTGGCGGAACTCGTGCAGCTTGATGCATTTGACGCCAGCCAATGCCGCGTATTTCATCGATAGCCGGCGGACCGTCGTCTGGCCCCAGACGGAACCCTGTGTGCGCTTCCTCGTCTCGAAGACCTGGACGTCCTTGTATTCCTTGGGACGAAGCTCCTTGATATAGGGCTTGAAGCATTCGAGTATCGGATAGACGCGGTAGGAGTTCTTGGTCTTCGGCGAGGTGAATATCGTGGTGTGCTCGTCGTTTTTGACGCAGGCGCATCGTTCGATGTGGAGGCCGTCCGGCTTGAAGTCGGACCATCTTAGGCCAAGGGCTTCCGAGATCCTTAGCCCGTATTTGTAGAGCATCAGGAAGAGGAAACGCTCCTTCTTGTCCTCGATGACGGAGAAGAACTTCCTGAACTCATCCTCGGTGTAGACCTGGTAGCTTCTGGTCTTTGGCGTATGGACCTTCGGCTGGCAGATGATGTCGGGGTCGAGGTCCGGGCGCGTCTTCCGGAGGAATTTGATGAAGAGCTTTCCAGCGGCGCTTTTGCCTTGCCAGTTCTGCCTGGTGGAGAAGACGCGGCGGTTGATGCCTTCCAGCATAGGGTTGGTGATCTTGGCGATCTCTAGGTCGAGGAATTCGTCCGCCCAATAGCAATCGAAGGTGTCCTTGTAGCCATAATAGGTCGAGGGCTTGAGGCGTTCCTTCATGTAGAGGTAGAAGTCCTGGATGAACTCGTAGGTGATGACGATGTCCTTGGGGACGTTGCTGCCCATGAGGGAGGCGCAGAATATGGGTTCGTAGTCCGCGGCCTCCTTCTTGGTCTTGAACGGCTCGCGGCTATTTAGCGGCGAGTAGCAGGTATGGCGCCTTCCGCCGTAGTTGACGCGGATGAACCACCTTTTGTCGGACTTTCTGAAATAGACGGCCATTATTTGTCACCTCCTTCGGTCTTCGGCGCTTCCTCGACGAGCTTGGCGTCGAAGAGGGTCAGGATGTCGTTGTCGATGGACGATTCGTCGAAGCCTAGCGCCAGGAACACCCTCTTTTGCGCCTCGACGATTTCCGGGTAGGGCTTCCGATTCTTGTTGGCGAGGTATTCGTTGATGATGAAGAGGTCGCTGTTGTCGCTGCGGTAGATGCCGTTGAGGATCAAATAGGCGCAGATTTGCGGGATTTTGTCCGGATAGCAGGCCGCGACGCGGAAGAATGCGCGGACGGTATCGTCCTTTAGCCACAGGGCGTTTCTCTTCAGGATGTTATGCTCCTTCGCGGGAGGGATGCGCTGGAATTCGGTTCCGATTTTGATAAATTCCTTCCATTTGTCCCAGGTCGGGAAGACCTCCTTATGGGACTTGGTTCTTTTCTCCTTGACGTCCAATAGCGAGCCAAGGGAACCGACGATGAAGCGGTGGACCGCCATTCTTCCTTCCTTGAAGGCCTTGTCCAACTGCCAGAGGATGTTGAAAGCCTGCTCGTGGTAGAAGCGGACCTCGAAACGGACCCAGTGGTCGCAGATGTTGCCCCATTCGGGATGGTGGGCCTCAATCTCCGCCTTCTTGTCGTAGATGACGACCTGGAAGGATTCACGGGTTCCTAATGTCGCGGTCCATCCGCCTTTGACGGAGGTCTGGTAGTGGGCCGGCGCGTCGAATCCCTCGACTTCATCCTTGGGTAAGGCGGACTTATCGACCTTGACCGAGCGCAAGGACGAGGTGAAGACATGGTTCTGAATCTTCTCCTTGAGTTCGGGCAGGGGGACGAGGTTGTCCAAATCGTCGGTGGGGATGTCGATGCGGGTGCATCTGCCGCCGCAAAGCAAGATGGCATCGATGAGCTTGGTCCAGCCAAGGTGGATGGGGTCGGCTTACATCGCCTGGAAATCCTGGGCGGTGAAGGGGTCGATGTCGACGTCCGCTAAGCCGCAGGGTCCGCCGTTGACGACGTATTTCTCGAATTCGCGGCATCCTTGGCCGGTTAGTTCGAGCACCCATGTCTCTTTTCCTTCTTTGCTAAGCGTCTTGGGTCCGCCTGCGAATACGTTGATATGAGAAGAATGTTGGTATCCGCGCGTATAACCCGTGACGCCCCTGCGAGGGTTGAACAAAAGCGGGTCGATGTTCATCGCGTCGAAGATGGGGCGGTAGACCCAATCGGGATCGCTGGTGGGCTTGAACTCTCCGTCGAATCTTACCTTGAGCCAATCGATGGAAGTGGCTACGCCCTTCGGGGCTTCAATGGACTCTTTGTTTTGGGTAGGTTCTGCAGCGGGGGTGTTACTCACCCCCCGCTCCGCTGGCGCGGAAGCAGAGCCAACCACGGTGCCGCTCGAAGTCGGGTCGAGGTCAGCCTCCCGGCTTTTGCCCTCGACTCCGGTATTCGGAGCGATGCCACCTTCGAGGCCGGTGGCGGTGCCTTGTTTTGGTTTTTCATGTCTGTTTGTCATGACCAAATTCCTTTCGAGAAAAAGGTAACATACTTTGTTACCATTTGACAAGAGAAAAAGTATCAAAAAATGAAAATGTTTTTTTGAACAAGTAACAAAATATGTTGATAACTAACACAAACTGATATATCTTGGAAAAAACAAGAGCGAAAGGAGCCTTTGTTTATGAAATGGGAGCGCTTGATCGAGGCCAGGACTCATGCCGGCCTCACCCAACCGAAACTCGGTAAACTCATGGGCGTCACGAAGATGACCGTCCTACGCTGGGAGGCACTTGAAAACTTCCCGGACCTATATCAACTAAAGGAACTCGCGGACATATTGAACAATCCCAAACCAATGGTGACAAACATGGTCCTGCTGGGACTGATCTTCCGTGTTGGTTGGTATTGCGTGATCGAGGATAAGCTCACTTGCGTTGATTTCTCCG
>SFUB01000027.1 GCA_004561785.1 bacterium
CATCCTTTTCGGCGACTGTCGTCATGCTGTTTATTATCAATATCGGCTTATCTTTGCTAAAAGTTTGCTCAACCAGCCTATTGCCATCAAGGCTTGATGAGGCATTTCCATAATCCTGTCATGCAAACCTTTGATCGCTTCAAAACAAGCGTGGAAATGCATTTCCAACTTTTATGCAAAGGGCAAACGCGATAACAAGTGAAAGGCAAATTTTCAAAGCGAAGACGAATTCAGAATCCTTTGATGTAGAAGCGGTGGGCCCCATCCGGGGGAAAGCGCGACTGAGAAAGCGCTTCATGGCCCATTCCTTCTAAGGGGATGGTAGTATTTGCCAAATGAATGAAAGGAACGCGAAATGAAAAAATCCCTCATCGCCTTGATGGGCCTCTCTTTGGCGCTTGGGCTCTCCGCCTGCAACCAAAGGCCCGACTCCCCCTCTGAATCCAGTCTCCCTTCGGCTCCTCTCTCCTCCGACTCCGTGGATAGCGGCGCTTCTATTGACGCCTCCATAGAAGGCTCCTCTTCCGAACAGGGGAGCGACATCGCCTCTTCTTCTTCCGACCGCTCCGAAGAAGGGCTTCCTTCCGCGTGGTCTGAATCCGATCTCGCCGCGATGGCCCTTTACCTCAATGGCTACACCGATCTCCCCTTCCCGGAAGGCTTCACCGAGAATTACGTTGAGGCCAGCGGCACCGATTCCGATGGGGAGTGCTTCGTTGTCTACGATACCTGCGAGGACCTTTCCTCTTCCTACGCCCTCCAGCTGCAGGAAAGCGGCTTCGTTTACGATGAGCTGAGCAGCAGCGAAGAAGAAGGCTATTTCACCTATTTCCATGACATCGCGGACTCGATCGACGAGATCGGCGTTCAGTTTTATTACGAACAAGGTGAGTTCAACATCTTCGCTTGGATCGAAGAAGGCACCCCGAGCTCGGAAACCTTCCCTTATGACGAGATCGCCGCGTTCCTAGGCAAAGAAACTCTCTCCGCCTCCGAGGTTCCTTCGTTCGCCCTTGCGGAGGGGGAACCCTATTACTATTACTCCATCGAGGAAGGCTATAAGTGCTTCACGGTCTATGGCGCCATCGAAGAAGGCAGCGACGAAAACGCTTATGTCTCCGCCTATTCCGCCTCTTTGTCCGCCCTCGGCTATGTCGTCAGCGAGAAAGACCAAGTCGCCCGAAGCGAGGACTTCGGCATCGAAGCCAGCTACATGGCCAACGACGGATCCTTCTATCTGCTCCTCTCCCAATACGTGAAAGCCGCGGTAGGGGATCATTCCTTGTCCTTGCTCCCGACCGATTTCCCCTCTGACTACGGCGGGACGAGCCTCACCAAAGAGGGTATCGCCTTCTCTTATTCCTACATCTGCGATGCGGGTAACTTCATCCAGTTCCGCAACGCCAGCAAAGGCAGTGGCTGGATCGCCAATTCTCTGGCTTTCGATTCCCTGAAGTCCATCGTGATCACGGCCGTTTCGACCGATTTCTACGGTATCCTGAGCCTCTACGTCTCCTCTTCCCCCATCGATGAAACCAACCCCGGCACGAAGGTCGAGCCCACTCAGAGCAACACCGTCTTCACCTACAACATCGCGGACGAATCCGCCAAATACTTCAAACTCATCGACGAGCAAAACTACGCCAGCAAAAACTCGGAGATCGTCATCAACTATTCCGTGGCCTGAGGCTAGGCAACGAAGGCGCGCGGAAAGGCGCGCCTTTTCCTTTGCCGATTTGCAGGCATCGCGCCCTCGAATCGTTTTGAAAAACCTTTGATTAGGCAAGCCCTTCCTTTTGGGAAATCGGTCTTCCGGCAATGGAAGAAAAAGGCATCGTTCCGCCTCGAACAAAGCAGCTAAGAAGTTCAAACCGAATCGATGATGAGTCCCCTCTGTAAATCCAAGGTTCAGGAAGGCAAGCCTTATGCCATCCATCGGATAAGCCCCGTCTCCTGGATTAGGCGGCGTTTTCCGCGTGGTCCATGGATTCGCTTAAACAACGTTAAACCGCGTTTCCGGGGTATATTTTCGCAAAAATGAAAAGAAACACCCCCGGAAACGGCACTTTTCGTCCTTAAGCCCAATGGCATTCCCACGCCGTTCCCTGGAATCTTTTGTACAACCAATGTTGGAACATTGTCGTAATTCGCTTCCATTCCTAAATAATTACCGACATTCCTATAAGGAATATGCTAGAATGGTTGTGATTTCGGTTTGAAATTACCGAATTCCTTATTGGAGGAAGAAAATGGGAGTAAAAATCGTCGACACGGCCCTTCGCGACGGCAGCCAATCGCTGCTCGCGACGCGTCTCACCACCGAGGAGATCCTAAAGGTCGCCCCGATTCTGGACAAAGCCGGATACTATGCCTTGGAGGTTTGGGGAGGGGCCACGTTCGACTCTTGCCTCCGCTTCCTTGACGAAGACCCTTGGGATAGGCTCCGCGCGATCCGCAAAGCCTGCCCCAACACCAAACTGCAGATGCTCTTCCGCGGGCAGAACATCCTCGGGTACCATCATTACCCGGACGACATCGTGGAGAAATTCGTCGAGAAATCCCTGGAGAACGGGATCGACATCATCCGCGTTTTCGACGCCCTCAACGACGTCAGGAACCTCAAATCCGCCGTGGACGCCTGCAAGAAATACCACGGGCACTGCCAAATCGCCCTCAGCTACACGACTTCGCCCGTCCATACCGTCGAGTACTATGTCTCCTTGGCCCAAGAAGTCGAGAAGATGGGCGCGGACAGCCTTTGCATCAAAGACATGGCCGGGGTCCTTCTGCCGGAGGATGCCTACACCCTCATCAAGGAACTGAAGAAGGGGACCAACCTCCCGATCGAGCTTCACAGCCACTGCACCGCCGGGGTTTGCCAACTCACCTATCAGAAAGCCATCGAGGCTGGGGTCGACATCATCGACACGGCTTTGTCCCCTCTCTCCGGAGGCACGAGCCAACCCTGCACCGAGGCGTTCAACTACGCCCTCAAAGGCACCAAGTACGATCCTAAGCTCGATCAAGAGAAGCTCGACGAAGCCGCCGCCGAGCTCGCCCCGATCGTCGCCAAATACCTTAAGAAAGGGACCCTTAAGCCCAAAGCGCTCCAGGTCAACCCCAAGATCCTCAAATACCAAGTCCCGGGCGGCATGCTCTCGAACCTCATGTCCCAGCTTGAGAAATCGGGCGCCATGGACAAATTCGATCAAGTCCTCCAGGAAGTCCCGAACGTCCGCAAAGACCTCGGCTACCCCCCTCTAGTGACCCCTTTGTCCCAGATGGTCGGCACCCAGGCGGTCATGAACGTCATCACCGGCGAACGCTACAAGATGGTCCCGAAGGAAATCAAGGATTACCTCCACGGCCTCTACGGCAAAGCCCCGGCCCCCGTCGATCCCAAAATCCAAAAGAAGATCATCGGCGACGACCCGGTCATCACCTACCGCCCCGCCGACAAACTCGAACCCGAATTCGAGAAACTCAAGAAGCAGTATAAGAAGATCGCCAAAACCGATGAGGACGTCCTCTCGATCGCCCTGTTCGAGAACGTGGCCATCTCCTTCCTGAAACGCAAATACGGATTGGAGGCGGAGAGCTTCTCCGTATCGGCATGATCCCCGCTCTCAATTCCGTTTGGCAGGTCACCGACTTCGGCGACGCCGTCATCTTGTCCTTGCTTTGCGTAGGCATGGTCTTCCTGATCTTAGCGATCATCACCCTCATCCTCATGGGCATCAACAAAATCAAGGCCCTCGATGAGAAAGAGACCATCACCCTCCAAGACGGCACCGTGGCCGACGAAGACATGATCGCCGCGATGCTCGTGGCCAGCGTCGATTACCGGAAAAGCTGCAAGGAAGACTTCAAAATCGCTTCCGTGAAACTCATCGAACAGGAGAAAAAAGGAAAATGAGAATCTACAAAGTCAAAGTCAACGGGAAGACCTTCGAGGTGAAAATCCTCTCCGTCTCCGAAACCGAGCCCCTCGAGGTGAAGGAAGTGCAATCCGCCCCCGCCCCGGTCAAAAAGGAGGAGCCGAAGCAAGCTAGCGCCCCGGTTGCTTCTAATGGCGGCACCAAGGTGACCGCCCCGATGCAGGGCACCATCCTTGAAGTCAAGGCGAAAGTGGGGGACGTCGTCAAAGAAGGCGACACCCTCCTCATCCTCGAGGCCATGAAGCTTGAGAATGAGATCAAGGCCCCCGTCGCGGGCAAAGTCGCCTCCATCGTCGTTTCCAAAGGCGCCTCCGTTAATGCGAGCGACCTCTTAGTCGTCTTGGAGTGAGCCCCATGATCCCCGCTTTAAGCAACAATCTTGGGGATTTCTTCCTGGGCTTCTGGAACAGCACCGGCATCAGCGCCTTCTTCTCCGATGGGGGATGGAAAAACCTCATCATGATCGCCATCGCCTGCTTGCTGCTCTACCTCGCCATTTGGAAGAAAGCCGAACCCTATCTCCTCATCCCGATGGGCATCGGGATGCTCCTCGTGAATTTGCCCCTCAGCGGCATCTTCGAAACCAGTTACGTCGATATGGCCGGGAACGCCTTGAGCGCGCCGATCCTCAAAGAAGTCCATTATTCCGGATTGCTTGGACTCGTCTACCCCAATGGCGAGATGGTCGTAGACACGACTCAATGCTCCGCGACCTACTCCGGGCTGCTGGGAACCCTCTATTACGGCATCAAGTTCGAGATCTATCCCTGCCTCATCTTCATGGGCATCGGGGCGACCACCGACTTCGGCCCCCTCATCTCGAACCCGAAGACGATGCTCCTCGGGGCCGCGGCCCAGCTAGGGATCTTCCTGACCTTCATGCTTGCGATCCCCTGCGGATTCACCCCCGCCCAGGCCGGATCGATCGGCATCATCGGCGGCGCCGACGGGCCGACGGCGATCCTCACGACCACAAAATTGGCGCCGGAGCTCCTGTCCTCCATCGCCATCGCGGCCTATTCCTACATGGCCCTCGTCCCCTTCATCCAGCCTCCGGTCATCCGCCTTCTCACCACGAAGAAGGAACGCCGCATCCACATGGAGATGCTCAAACCCGTCTCCAAGACCAAGAAGATCCTCTTCCCGATCATCGTCACCATCTTGGTCACCCTCCTCGTCCCGAGCTGCGCCCCGCTCATCGGCTGCTTGATGTTCGGCAACCTCATCAAGGAATCCGGCGTGGTTCCGAAGCTCGTGGAGAACGCCTCCAATTCGCTCCTTTACATCGTCACCATCCTCCTCGGCCTCACCGTCGGGGCGACCGCGACCGCGGCCAACTTCCTCAACGTCAAGACCCTCTTGATCTTCGGCCTTGGCATCATCGCCTTCGTCTTCGCGACCGCCGGGGGCGTCTTGCTCGGCAAGCTCATGTGCTGGCTCACCCACGGCAAGGTCAACCCGATGATCGGCGCCGCGGGCGTCTCCGCCGTCCCGATGGCGGCCCGCGTAGTTCAGAAAGAAGGGGTCCGCGAAGACCCTTCGAACTTCCTCCTCATGCACGCCATGGGGCCGAACGTCGCCGGGGTCATCGGCAGCGCAGTCGCGGCGGGATTATTGATCTTCCTGCTTGGCTGATATGGCCTATTCCGTGCGGTGGATCGATTCCGTCGATTCCACGAACCTCTACCTCAAAACCCACCCCGACCTCCCCGATAAGCAAGTCATCGCCACCTTGGATCAGACCGCCGGAAGGGGGAGGCTCGGGAGGGGCTGGGACTGCCCTAAAGGCGGGCTTGCCTTCTCGATCTTAGAGAAGGATCCCCCCGCAAAGCCGTCCTTCTTGCCTCTGCTCTCCGGAGTGGCCCTCTCCAAAACCATGGAGAAACGGGGCTATCTCCCTTCCATCAAATGGCCTAACGACGTCTATCTAAGCGGCAAGAAGGCCGCCGGGATCCTCGTCGAAGGCCTAAGCGAAGGCCCCAAAACCCTCTATATCGTGGGAATCGGGGTCAACCTCAACCAAGACGCATTCCCCTCTTTGCCGGGGGCGACCTCTCTCTTCCTGGAGAAGAAAGAGGCGGTGGAGCCGGAGCCCTTCCTCGAAGAGTTCCTCTCCGCCTACGAAGAAACCCTGCTTGATCCCTCCTCTTCCCTAGCTTACCTAAGGGAGCATGACTTCCTGAAAGGGAAGCGAATCACCCTGAATTATTACGGGGAGGGGATCCAAGGAAAAAGCCTCGGCATCGATGAGGATGGGGAATTGCTCCTGCTCGCCCCAAACGGGGACGTAAAGAAGATTTCCTCCGGGGAGGCGAGCCTCCTCCGGACGAAATAAAGCCGAAAAATCAATAAGGAAGAAAGGAAAAGAACATGAATCCAGTTGATTTAGAGAAGTATGGCATCAAAGGGGCCAAAGAAGTCATCTACAACCCCTCTTACGAATTCCTATATGAAGAGGAAAGGAAGCCGGAACTAGAAGGCTACGAGAAAGGTCAATTGACCGAGCTCGGCGCGGTCAACGTCATGACCGGCGTCTATACGGGCCGCTCCCCCAAAGACAAATACCTGGTGGTCGATGAGAACAGCAAAGACACCGTCTGGTGGAACTCCCCCTCTTACCCCAACGACAACCATCCGATGAGCCAAGAGGTCTGGAAGGAAGTCCGTAAGCTCGCCCTTGACGAGCTTTCCGGCAAGCGCCTCTTCGTGATCGACGCCTATTGCGGGGCGAACAAGGACACCCGCATGGCGGTCCGCTTCATCGTCGAAGTCGCTTGGCAGGCCCACTTCATCAAGAACATGTTCATCCGCCCGAGCGAGGAGGAACTCAAATCCTTCAAACCCGACTTCGTGGTCTATAACGCCTCCAAGGCCAAGGTGACCAACTACAAGGAGCTCGGCCTCCATTCCGAGACCTGCGTCGCCTTCAACATCACCTCCAAAGAGCAAGTCATCCTCAACACCTGGTACGGCGGCGAGATGAAGAAGGGCATGTTCTCCATGATGAACTACTTCCTGCCCCTCAAAGGCATGGCCTCCATGCACTGCTCCGCGAACACCGACAAAAACGGCGAGAACACCGCCATCTTCTTCGGCCTCTCCGGCACCGGGAAAACCACCCTCTCCACCGATCCGAAGCGCCTCCTCATCGGCGACGATGAGCACGGCTGGGACGACAACGGCGTCTTCAACTTCGAAGGCGGCTGCTACGCGAAGGTCATCAACCTCGACAAAGACAGCGAGCCCGACATCTATAACGCGATCCGCAGGGACGCGCTTCTGGAGAACGTGACGGTCGATGAGGACGGCAAGATCGACTTCGCCGACAAGTCCGTCACCGAGAACACCCGCGTCTCCTACCCGATCTACCACATCAAGAACATCGTCAAGCCGATTTCCCACGGCCCCGCCGCGAAGAACGTCATCTTCCTCTCCGCCGACGCCTTCGGGGTGCTCCCGCCGGTCTCCATCTTGACCCCGGAGCAGACCCAGTACTACTTCCTCTCCGGCTTCACGGCCAAACTCGCCGGCACCGAGAGGGGCATCACCGAGCCCACCCCGACCTTCTCCGCCTGCTTCGGCCAGGCCTTCTTGGAACTCCACCCGACCAAATACGCCGAGGAGCTCGTCAAGAAGATGAAGAAGTCCGGCGCGAAGGCATATCTAGTCAACACCGGCTGGAACGGCACCGGCAAGCGCATCTCCATCAAGGATACCCGCGGCATCATCGACGCGATCCTCGATGGCTCGATCCTCAAGTCCGAGACCAAGACGATCCCCTATTTCGACTTCGAAGTCCCGACCTCCCTTCCCGGCGTCGATCCGAAGATCCTCGATCCCCGCGATACCTACGCCGATCCTTCCGTTTGGGAAAGCAAAGCAAAGGACCTCGCCTCCCGCTTCCAGAAGAACTTCGTCAAATACGAAGACAACGAGAAGGGCAAAGCCCTCGTTGCCGCCGGCCCGAAGCTCGACTGAGTCAAGAAGAGCAAGCGCTCCGCCTCTGACGGGGCGCTTTTCTTATGCCCCAGGAACTTCATGAAAATGCCGTTGCCGCAAAACTATTCAAAGGGAAGAGCCACGATATGGATCGAAAGAAACCTAGGTTCAAAAACTAATCCGCAAACAAGGGAATGGACTCCTCAAAATCGTCATGCGGATACGCAAAAGAAGCAAATCTTGCCTCCTTGGCCTCGACCTTAATGCGGAAAGCAAGGAAGCCTAGGCCGAGGAGAAGGCTAGCTTCTTCAAGAAGATCATCGTCGATAAAGACGCACTCCGCCCCTTTTTATCGGGGCGAGGGATTTCTTGCTTCGCTCCCTAGCTTAGATTGGTGAAGGAAGGCAAAAAGAAAGCCCGTCTGTTGCAGGCGGGCCGTTTTCGTGGAGGGGGGGATTAGGCGGCGGCGACGATCGTGGAGGCGGCGGTGACGGTGAAGGAACCGAGGGCGTTCCCTTCGGCGTCTTTCACCGAGAAGGCGGAGTCCTTCGCGGAGATGTCGTCCCCCGCGGTGAATTCGACGGTCGCGTTCAGATAGACCTTCGAGCCCTTGACGACGCAGTAGATGCGGTTGGTGCCTTCGAGGATCGAGAGGATCTTGACTTCGTTTTCGCCGTTATTTGCAGCGTTATAGCCGGAGGTTTTGGCTTCTTTGTAGCCTACCGCGGAGCCGCTATATTTGGTGTTGCTGGAAGCGAACCATTCCTCGCCCGCGCAATAGGCGTAGATGCGTTCTCCGTCGGTGTAGCCGTCGGTCGTCGCTCCTTGATAGGTGAACTGGAGGTGGAAGATTCCTTTCTCCTCCGCGGCTTCTTTGACGTTTACTCCGTTCCGGAAGACGCTCTCGCCGCTGGTGATGCCATATTCATCGATGGACATTTTCCAGTAGGAAGATTTTCCGGATATCCCTCCGTTGAACTGTTTGTTGACGTAGGGCTTGCCTTCGAGGGCGGCTTTCGCCTTCTCGGCGGCAAGGGTGATTTCGGAGCCGTCGGAAGAGCTGACCTGGAAGAATACGGCCGTGTTCGCTTCGAGGGTCAAGGTGCCTTCGCCGGAGATCACGTCGCTAGCATTGGCGGTAGCGATGTATTGATAGTTCAGCTTGGAGAGCTTCGCCGTGGCGCCTTCTTTGGCGGAGACGGCGATGCTATAGATCGCCTTGGCACTCGGCTTGACGCATAGAAGCGCGCCATCAGGCAAAGTCGCGGTCGCATCGAGCGCGGACTTTTCCTCAACAACCGCGATGTTGCTCAGATGGGCGGAAGAACTCCAGGTTCCGCTGTCGACGACGTCGGCGGAGAGGATGTGGGTCCCGCTTTCGGTGGCCGTTAAGGTGATATCGCCATAATCGCGGTAGGCGCTGGAGAAGATTTTCCCGCTAGAGAGGGTTGCTTCCGAGGGGGAGGTAACTTTGTAGGCGCAGCCGGGCTTGGAGCTCGAAGAGGAGCTTGCGTATCTCCAGCCGATCAGATGGTAGGTCTTGCCCGCTTCAAGATTGAAGGAGAAGTAACGGGTCTTGGCCTTCATGTCGGAGATCGTTTCCTTGTTGCCCAAGGTCCCTTCGACCGGGTTGTCCGCGGAGAGCCCGGCGGGCAGGTCGCTAAGGAGGATGCTCACCCCGTCGCCTTCTTCGAAGGTGGAGAGGTGATCCGAAGAGAGCTCGATGAGGTAGTTCTTGCCGACGGTGAGCCCGGTGAGCAAGGATTCGGTGCTCGCGCCGCTTAAGGTGAGGCTTGCAACGTTAGAGCCCGTCGAAGGATCGTAGACCTTCGCGTAAGCCCTCACGGAGTGAGCGCCGAGCTGAGCGAGCTTGAGGCTGTATCCGGTCTGCTCCGCCTGGAACTTATAGAGGGTCGGGATGTAATCCTGGTGGGCTTTGTTGCCGACATAAGAAGCGGCGGTGCCTTTGGTTAGGGCGGTGGCTTCCGCTTCGACGTCGCCTTCCTGGGTCCAAGTGGACAGGGTGATATCGCCATAGACGGTCCTGCTGGAGCTCATGATCGCGTAGGCGGCGACTTGGAGGTAGATGGTCTCGCCTTTGGAAAGCAGCACATTCACCTGATAGGCGTCTTGGCCGTTGGCATCCGATTTGTAGGGGGCTGAGCGGTTTACCGTGATCCTATCGGAGAAGGCGGAATCGCGGAAGAGATAGAGGTTGGTGTCGTAAGTATTCCTGTCGTTAGGCGAATCCGCGGCTTTGACAAAGTCGGTAATCTCGAAGTAGTAGTAATCGCTGCCTTCTTTGTCGGCGGTGAAGGTGAAGTAGTTGCTCGGGGTTGCTTCCGAAGTCGTGAAGGTGAAGGTCTCGTTCCTCTGGAGCGCCTTCGGGTTGGACAGGATCTCGCCCGCGGCGGCCGTTTCGTATTTGGCGTAGAGGTTCACATCGTCTGTGCCCAAAACCAAGGGGAACTCGGCTTTGTTGGCGAAGGCTTCGTCAAGGTACCAGCCGGTGAATTTCTTGCCGGAAAGCGGGGTGGGATTGCCGGGGTTTCCAAGTTTGCGGCCTTGGCCGAAGGTTTCCACGGCCACGTCGCCGGTCTTGTCTATGCCGTCCATAGGCAAAGTCCCCTCGCCGATATGGTAGTTGACGGTGATCGTGGCGGTGTCGGAGCAGACGTAATTCTCGACGTCCCCGAAGTCGGAATTGGGGCTTGCGGCGAGCAAAGCGGCCCTTTCCTCTTCGGTCTTCTTCCACTCGATCTCGAAGGGAAGGGTGGCTTTTTGCGCTCCGCCGAAGAGCTTTTTGTTCGGCAGGGCCTCAACGTTCGGTCCGACCGTGACTTTGTCGAGGGCCCAAGAGATTAAGCCATAGGAGGAACTGTCAGCCTCTTTAAATTCGTCCTCGGGGGTCAAATTCCTGGCGTTCCAGATGAGCCTCTTGAGGCCGCAGGTATAATCGTAGTAGCTGCTCGACTTATATCCGAACGCGTTCTTGCCGATGTAGGTAAGGCTCTCGGGGAGGGTGATTTCCTCCAAAGCGCTGCATTTCTCGAAGACGTAGGGGCCGAAGGAGCGGATGGTGCTCGGCAGGGTGATCTTCGTGAGCTTGGCGCAGTTGTAGAAGCCTTGGCCATCGTAGTTATAGCCGCTGAAGCTCGGGTTCCCGATGGCGACGACGGTCGCCTCTTGGATCACGTGCTTGGAGTAGGAATTGGGGGCCACGTAGACCTTTTCGGGGATCGCGACTTCGGTCAAGGAAGTCGAAGAGGCCGAGACATAGACTTCGTTGGCTTTGACGTAGTCGTTATTGGAACTGCCCACCGTGAATTTGAGGCCATTGATCTCGGTGGCTTGATGGACGAAGGAAAGCCCGTTGGCTTCGACTCTCACGCTCGAGGTGCTGCCGTTCCATTTGGTGAATCCGATCTCGGCGCTGATGCGGTCGGTAAGGTGGGAGGCGGGGATGTTCTTCAGAGTGTAGACGGCGTAATGGATGTCCTCGTTGAGGTCTGAGTTGGTGCCGTCCCAGGTGACGCTTGAGACGTCGCTAAGGGACTTGTAGACCTTCTCGATCGCGATGGTTTTCTCAGCCATGACCGAGTTTCCGGCTTCGTCCTTGACGGTGCGCTTGACGTACATCGAATAGATGTCGTCGATCCCGGAGACGGCGACGATGAAGCGGATGGAAATCTTCCCATCCACGCCATCGATCTTCTGGAAGCCCCAATATTGGCCGATCTTGGCCGAGACGGAGGAACTCGCGGCGTTCTTCCTGAGATTCACCGCGACGCCGATCTCATCTTGCTCGCCTTCCTCGTCCACGAGGATCGAGCTGCCGATGACGTCCTTATCGCTCTCTTCGCCCTTAGGCAAAGAAGAGCAACCCGCGAGGCCTAGCAAGGCCGCGAGGGAAAGGACGAGCAATTTGCTGGATTTGTTTTTCATGTTCGCTTCCTCCTTCGTTATTCGCCGAATTCCTCGCCGATGCCGTCGCCGGCTTCTCCGCCGGTGGCGACGCCGGTGCCAAGGCTTGCCTCCACTCCGAGGCTTTCGATGCCTTCAAAGGAATAGGTGTCGGAATCGCTGTAGGAGTAGGAGGGGGAAGAGTTGTACTTCCCACCCATGGTGACGGTTTGGATCGCTCCGGTCGCTGCGTCGACCACAAGCCTAGCGCGGAGGTAGGACCAAGAAGTGTTGGTCACGGCGCAGGTGGCGCCCAAGGTGGCGACGAAGCCGTCGCCTTTGTTAAGCTGCCCTTCCGCGTCGAAGGTCAATTTGCCTTCGCTCAAGGAAACAAATTTCCAAGTTTCTAAGCCAAGAAGGGTCTTGAGGTTCCACTTGGCGAAGCTGAAACCCTCCTGGGCGTCGGAGAGGCGGTATTTCCACTCTCCGCCGAGGCGGTGGAGCGCATAGGTCGTGCCCTCGATGACGAGGTAGCCATAGCATTTGGAATCGACTTTGCCTTGGATCCCGACGACGCCTTCGCCATCGACGAAGGACATCTCGTAATGGCCACCGTCGTATTCGGCGCTGAAGCGGTACCCGTTCTCATGCTCAATGAGAGAGAGGTCCAAAGCGCGGGTGAAGCTCGTCCCGGAAACGGCGAGGGATTTCTCGTTGAAGGTCCCTTTGAGCAAAAGTGCTTTGCCGTCCAAAGCCGAGGGAACATCCAAAGAGGTTTTGCCATCCGCGGTGGACAGCGTATAGCCTTCTTCGGCTTTCGCGAAATAGGCTTTTCCGAGGCTTTCCCCGCCGAGGTAGAGGTCCGCGTTTTTGGCTCCGTTCAGGCGGATCCCGAGTTTGGACCCGGAGACGGTCGCCTCGTAATAGCCCTTCCCGGCGATGAGCCCGGCGTAGGAATCCTTCGATTCACTGGAGACGCTCGAGCAGTTGAAGCGGAGGGAGAGGCTATCCAAGACGGCCTCGGTGTCCGCTTTCAAAAGGAAATAGTCGGGAAGATCGCCCTCGAAGGCAAAGGCGACCCCGCTTTCGATGGGGGACTCGCGGAGAAGGCTATCGGCCTCCCAGCCCCATTCGACGGAGAGTTCAGCCCCTGCGGAGAAGGTGACCTCCAGGCTCTTGATCTGGTGGATGATGGTGGAATTGCCTAGCTTCGCCCCTTTGGCGAGTTTGGCGTAGGCCCCTTCCTGAGCGCTCAGTCCGGAGCTAATGAATTCGAACGAATTTCCAAGCTTGGACTGGACGTTCTGCTTTTCCCCCGCGACGAAGGCGTTCTCTTCTTGGGAAAGATCGATCCCCCAAGTGACCTCCGCGCCGAGGGCCGGGATGATGCCCGCTTTCGCGCCGGAAATGACCGCGACGCCGCTTATAAGCAAGGCGCCTGCGCCGACCCCGGCGAGCATGATACGCGTTTTCTTGTTCATGTTTACCTCTCTTGTCTTCACTCAACGTGAAACTTATGTCGGAACTTTAGACGCGGAATAAAAGTAATCAAGACAAAATTTCCTTCTTCAACCGAATTTCTGATGATTTTCGCCTATATCCTTATATATAAGGGGCGTATCTTCTTTGGATGGGGTTGATCAGAAGATCTCCTAAGTCGCCTTTTGGGTCGGCAAAGAGGCTTAAAGCACAGGAAAGCAATCGCGGGGAACCGTTCGAGATTCTAAAACCCTTTCATGCTTGAATTTCGTCAGGAAACAAGCGATTTGGTCAAAACCTGCGGTGAATGGCGCTTATCACGGCAGCGACCCCAGCGCTTGCTATCGCTCCACGAAGACATCCAATTCCCCGGAAGGGTAGGGCAAAAATACTTGGTATGCACCAAGGGCCACCGCAAGGACGGCGATTTTCTTGGCCTCCCCCGTTGCAGGAACCTCCCTTCCGTGCTACCTTCCCGTTATCTTAATTAGGCGATTGAAAACGTTATGAAAACCAAGAAACCGGCCAAAAAGAAAATCGCGGCGATCCTAAGCATCGCTTTCGCTTCGCTTCTATTTCTGCCCCTCTCCTTCCTTGGGGTGGTCACCCTGATGGCGAGCAACCGCTCCGTCCAAGTCGAGGCGAAGAACATCGAAAACGAAACCGGCCTGGTCCAGCAACGGGGCAGGGCCCTTTATGATCCAAACGGCGATTACCTTTTGCTCCGCGGGGTGAACGCGGGGAACCTCTTGGTCAGCGAAGGCTGGCTCTCCCCATTCTCGATCGGCGAATCCTTGGATGAATCCGGGAACGCCATCCTCGATCACGATGGCCTGCCGACTTATCCAGAACTCCCGATGGAGCAGGCCCGAGAAGGATTCTTGAAGAACCCCAATCTCAGCGACGCCCAAAGGAAAGAACTGCTCCGCATCTACCGTTCCTCTTGGTTCGGCCCCACCGACTTCGCCCTCATCAAAAGCATGGGCCTCAACATGATCCGATTGCCCTTCTATTGGAGGGACATCCTGAGCCAAAGCCAAGATGGAACCTTCTTCCGAAAAGAAGAAGGGGAGGCCTTCGCGTATCTCGACTCCTTCTTGGAAGGGTGCAAGGACAGCGGCCTTTATTGCATCCTGGACCTCCACGGGGCTCCCGGAGGCCAGAACGGATACGAGCATTCCGGAGACATGACCAAAGCCGATCTCTGGAAGGAAGAACGTTATCAAAAAGCCACCGCGGACCTCTGGGCCTATGTGGCGGGCCATTACACGAACTCCCGGCCGGACTTGTCCCCGGTCATCGCAAGCTACGACATTCTCAATGAGCCATGCTCAGATTACTCCAATCCCGGAGAGGGGAGCGACCCGGACGTCTGCTACCCCGTTTTCGACCAGATCTACCAAGCGATTCGGGGGGAAGGGGACGAGCATGTCATCACGATCGAAGCCATGTGGAGCTACGACCGCTTCCGCGACCCTGCTCACTATGGCTGGCGCAACATTATGCACGAGACCCATATGTATAATTGGGACCACGCCAAGATCCCCTATTGGCTCTACAACGACTACCATGAGCTCCGCAACTGGGGGCACGATTACGCCGTGCCTTTCTACATGGGCGAATTCACCTTCTTCGAGAACGAGGCGGCCTGGAAAGAACAGCTCGCCCTCTACGAGAGGAGAGGCTATTCCTGGAGCTTCTGGAACTACAAAGCTTCCGTCACCGGTTGGTGGACCACCTCTTGGTCGGTCGTCACCCAAAAACTCGACCTAAGGGACGGCAAAAGGAAAGCCAACCTCGCAACCGACACCTATGAGGAACTCCGGCAAGCCTTCTTGGCCACCTCGACCGAGCATTGTCAAAAATCCAACACCTATCGCTTCGTCAGCGAGTTCATCCAAGGAGCCAGAGAGCCAAAGAAGGCGGATCTATTTGGGCAATCGGACTAACAACGAAATACTGTCGAGCTTCGGCGGACAACAATGCGATTGTTTCGGGGATTTATTTCAGGGCATTGTTGCCGCGAGTCATCCTTCTAGGCCTATTGAGCCTTTTCGACGGGCAAATTACCGACGCCGCCTTTCTCTTTTGTTGAGAAGTTCGGCGCTTTTTGCTATCGTAGAGGGCCGTGACCGGAGGTCGTTTGAGCCAGCAATCCAACCCCCTTTCCTCGGAAAACGCCTCTTCTGCTGGGGATAGCTCTTCCAATGATCTTCATTCGGAGAATTCCTCTGAGGGACCTTCTTCTGGGATCGACGGTTCTTCGGTAGGCCCGAGTTCCCAGGATTCCTCCCAAGAATCCTCTTCGACGGTTTCTTCTTCGGATTCCCACTCCTCCGAAGATGCCGGAGAGCCCAATTGCTATAAGTTCCTGAGCGACCTCGCCTCCTTGAAGGAAGCCTCCGCCAAAGGCGATGTCTACATGGCCGCCAAAGACGGATCCATTTACGTCGGCTATACCGGCGTCGCCAAGTCCTCCACTCCTTGGTACCACGAAGGGAAAGACCTGACCTCCCTTTCTGGGGACGCCCTCTCCTTAACCGATGGCCTCGCCCCTTTGAAGCTCACCTTCTCCCTCGATTCCGCGGCGAGCATCTACCTGACCGAAACCAAATCCTATCTTTGGGCCGGCACCTCCGGGACCCACAGCAACATCGGATTCAAAGACGACGCGGTGACCTTCACCTTCGAAGAAGCGGGGGACGGCTCCTTCCACATCGCGGGGCCTGAGAATGTCTACGTCGAATATTACAAATCTTCTTTCTGCGGGGCCGCCGCGATTCATAAATCCGCCGCCAAGGTCTATTTTCTGGCCAAAGGCTATACCAAGATCGATACCAGCTCCTCCAGCGATTCCTCCTCGGATTCCTCCGACACCTCGCTCCCGGACATCGTCCCGAGCGAGTATTGGGCGAGCGTCGACTCAAGCTTGCGGGGCAACGCCCTGAGGAAGAGCCTCCAGACCGCCATCAAAACCTATAAGACCAAATCGGTCAGCTATTCCGACTGTCTCGACCTGGGTGCCAAAGCCGCGAGCTACCCCAAAGGCAGCAGCAGATTCGTGCCCTTCTACCATAGCGCTCCCTCCTCGGGCTTAGGGGGAGAGTTGACCACCACGACCGATAGCTGCAACCGCGAGCACACCTGGCCCAATTCCAGGGGCTGCGGGAAATCCGGCCCCGGAAGCGATCCCTTCGTCATCCGCCCGACCCTCACGAGTGAGAACTCGAGCCGTGGCAATAGCTTCTATGGCGACGAGTCCGGAACCTGGGATCCCGCCTCCTGCGGCTTCGAAGGGGCCCGGGGCGAATCCGCCCGAGTGATCCTCTACGCCGCGACCGCCTATTACGGCACCTCCGGCAATGGGGGCAAGCCCTTTGAACTCGTCGACAAGCGCAGCGACGACCCGGACAACCACACCATGGGCAGGCTCTCAACCTTGCTCGAGTGGAACCGCCTCTATAAGCCCAATGCGATCGAGATTCAGATCAACGATTACCTTTGCTCCAAAGGCTATGGCAGGAACCCCTTCGTGGACGATCCAAGCTACGCCGACCTCATCTGGTCCAATTCCGGCATCCGCGCCTAAACCAAGCCCGCTTCGACGGGCTTCTTTTCAAGAGCGAAAAGCGGTTGGGACTGGATTTCGCCCCTTTTCGCCATTCGGTAACCGCTTTCAGGAAACGAGAAATACCCGTGTATCCGAACTTTTTTGGATTGGCGTTTTTCCACAAGGAAAAAGGTTGTTAGATGACAGCAACGATGCAACAAACTAGACCTTTCTGAGGCGGATGGCCTGTTTTCCGCGGTTTTTGTTGCAACGACCCTGTCCACCTTTGCAA
>SFUB01000104.1 GCA_004561785.1 bacterium
CATGGAGACATTCTCCTTCATCCAGGAACTCATCTATGGCCAAATCTCCTCCATCAATATCCTTAGAAGCGGCAACCCCCTTCTCATTGTTTTCTATGTCTTCTATATTCTCTTCCTCACTGCGGAAGCCGGGACAGGGGCGGCTTTGTACGTCTTCGTGGTCCGTTATCAAAGAGGCTATCCTAACTTCAAATTCGTCCGCATTTTCGGAATCCTCTTCGCCTGCTTCATCGGGCTTGCCTCCCTCGTGAACTCGTTGATGCTTGTTTTAGCCCTCGGCCCCAATTTGCTTTCTTCGCTTTCCTTATTGATGTCGGCCATCGCCATCCCTCTGGCGGAGACCTGCGCCTCCGTCGGCATCGTCTTCACCTTGGAACGCTTGAAAAGAATCTGAGGGTCGGATAGACTTTTCTGCGTAAGGGGAGTAGCGTAACGTCCTTCTTCCGTCAACACGGCGCCCAATCCGCCCGGGGGAAGGCTGCATCATGCATCGCAAGACCTTTCTGAGAAATCAGGGAGGTTTTTTATGTTCGAAGACTATTCCAAGGAGAGGATTCTCCGCCATTTTGAGGTGGACCCGACGATCGGATTGACCGAGGAAGAGGTTCAAAAGAGAAGATCCCAATATGGGGAGAACCGTTTGGAGGAAAAGAAAAAGGATTCGCTGATCAAGACTTTTTTCTCCAATTTCAAGGACCCCATGACGTTCATTTTGCTTGGAGCCAGCGTCCTTTCTCTCATTTTAGCGGTTTTAAATATCACCCAAGGAAAGGTGGAACCAGGGCAAGAATGGCTCGAGTTCATGGACGTCGCCATTATTTTCGCGGTCGTTCTGATCAACGCCGTGATTGGGACCGTCCAAGAAAAGAAGGCGGAGAAAGCTTTGGAAGCCTTGAAAAAGATGTCCTCTCCCCGCGCGAGCGTGCGAAGAGGCGGAAGAATCCTCTCGGTGGACGCGAAAGATCTCGTCCCGGGCGACATCGTGATCCTGGAGGAGGGGAGGATTGTCCCTGCGGATATAAGAATCCTCGAATCTTTTTCGCTCAAAAGCAACGAATCCTCATTGACGGGAGAATCTTTGCCTTGTTTGAAAGACGCTTCTTTCGTCGCAAAGGAGGCGATGGGGGTTGGCGACCGGAAAAACGAGGTCTTCATGTCTACGCCCATCGTGTTCGGAAAAGGAGAGGGCGTTGTATTTGCGACCGGAATGAACGCGGAAATCGGGCGCATCGCGGGAATGCTTGACGGCAAGGAAGAGGAGAAAACGCCTTTGCAGAAGAAACTGGGCCAGCTTTCCAAATTTTTAGGGTTTTTGACGGTTGGGATAGTCATTTTGATGCTTTTGGTCAAGTTGCTTTATCTATTCGTTCAGGGGGGCTTAGCCTCCGGATGGCCTCAAGCATTGCTAGATTCCGTTGCCCTTGCGGTCGCCGCGATTCCCGAGGGCCTCACGGCTACGGTAACCATCGTTTTGGCGATGGGGGTGGTCAAGATGGCAAAGGTCAATTCCATCGTGAAGACGCTTTCCTCCGTGGAGACATTGGGCTGCGTATCCGTGGTTTGCACCGACAAAACGGGCACCTTGACCCAAAACAAGATGACCGTTGTCGCTTCTTTCACCATGAATGGGACCTTCGAAGAGGGGGAGCCCCTTCGCGAAGACGTCCTTGTTTTGGCCCAGGGGATGGCTTTATGCAACGATGCTGAGATCGAGAATGGCTCCTATGGGGACCCGACGGAAATCGCTTTGCTTGAATTCGCAAAAAAAGAGGGATGCCCGAAAAGAAGCCTGCAGGAAAAATACCCTCTCATGGATGAGCTTCCTTTCGATTCCGTCCGAAAGATGATGTCCACCCAGCATAAAAAAGAAGAAGGGGGGTACGTAACTTATACCAAAGGAGCTTTCGACCAAATTCTGTCAAAATCGGATAAGGCATTGTTCAACGGCGAGGAAGTGACTCTGACAAAAGAAATGGTTTCCTCCATCGAAGCTTCTTCCGAGAGAATGGCGAGCGCCGGGATTAGGGTCCTCGCTTTGGCCAAGAAGGAAAGCGAAGAGAAGAGAACCATCCAAGAAGAGGGCCTCTGCTTTGTGGGACTGGTTGGCATGATCGACCCTCTTCGCCCCGAATGCAAAAAGGCGATGGAAAGCCTCCGCGGAGCAGGCGTTCAAACCGTAATGATCACGGGGGACCACAAGCAGACGGCTTTCGCCATCGCAAAAGAGCTTGGCCTAGCATCGTCCCTGGACCAAGTCATGACGGGAGAGGAAATCGATCGCTGCTCCGAAAACGAGCTGAAAGAAAAGGCAAGGGTCGCCCGTGTCTTTGCCCGCGTATCGCCCCAAAACAAAGTGGAGATCGTCAAGGCCTTCAAAGCCAACGGGAACATCGTCGCCATGACCGGGGACGGAGTCAACGACGCCCCGTCTTTGAAGGAAGCGGATGTCGGAATCGCCATGGGCATCACGGGCACGGATGTGGCAAAGGGAGCCGCGGACATCGTGCTGTCCGACGATAACTTCGCCTCCATTGAAAGAGCCGTTGAGGAGGGGAGGGGGATCTACGTGAACATCAAAAAGACAATCCTGTTTTTGCTCTCCAGCAATATCGGCGAAATCGCCGGGATGTTCATCGGAACGGTTTTGGGCTTGCCGTCCCCATTGATTGGCATCCATATCCTTTGGGTAAACCTCATTACGGATTCGCTTCCGGCCATCGCCTTGGGCACGGACAAGCAAGAAGAGAACTTGATGGAGTTGCCGCCTAGGGAACCCGGAGAATCTTTATTTGCCCATGGAGGGTTCCTTCGTATTTTTGGATATGGCCTTCTGATTGGCGCCCTCGTTTTTCTGGCGTTCTTGATTAATCCTTTCCAAGCCGGAGTTTA
>SFUB01000105.1 GCA_004561785.1 bacterium
ATTGAAAACCTAATCTATGCGACGCCACGAATGGAGTATTACGTAAAAACCTCCGCAAAAGTCGTTTCGATTTTTTTGGATTTCGTTTCCGAAGAAGATCTGCACGTCTATTCCATCGACGAATCTTTCTTGCGTTTAACCCCTTATCTGAGCCTGAATCGCTGCACGGCCGAAGAACTTGTCCAACGTATCCAAATCAGAATCAAAAAAGAGCTAGGCCTCGTTGCTACCGCCGGATTGGGGCCGAACATGTTTCTAGCGAAGGTGTGTCTAGACCAAGAAGGGAAGAAGAAGCCGCCCTACATCGCTAGATGGAGGATGGAAGACGTTCCCACGAAGCTTTGGAAAGTCCCCCTCATGGATATTTGGGGGATTTCCTATGGAACGACGAGGCGCCTAGCCAAGATGGGGATCTCGAACTTAGAGGGTCTCGCGAAGATCGACGTTTCCTATTTGGAAAAGGAATTCGGCGTCATGGGCCGCCAACTTCACGATTTGTCTTGGGGAATCGATCGCACGGACATAAGGAAAAAATACATTCCAAAGGAAACCAGCCTTTCTTTAGGGCAAGTGCTGATCCGAGATTATGGCGAAGAAGAGGCAAAACTGATTTTACGGGAGATGGCAGACGATCTTTGCTTTCGCCTACGGCTCTCCAGGCGCAAAACAAAGATCGTGTCCTTGAGCGTCGGCTATGGCAAATCCGGAGGAGGGTTTTCATGCCAGACCGCTTTGAACTGGCCAAGCGACTCCCCCGATAAGATATACGGGGTCATCCTCGGCCTTTTTGAAAGCCATTACGATGGACAACCGGTGAAAGACCTTGGCATATCCTTCGGCAGGCTTTGCCAAGAAAAACGCCATCAATTGAATCTATTCTCCACTCCGGAAGAGGAAGAGAAACAGCGGAACATCCTATCGGCTTTGGATAGCATTTCCCGCATGTACGGACGGAACGCAGCCTTGCGGGCCAGCTCTTTGAAAGAGGAATCCACCGTAAAGGAAAGGCACGCCCAGATAGGAGGACACCGCGCATGAATGAATCCACGGACCGGGGCATGATGAAATGGGCCCCTTACCAGTCTTTGGTAGAACAGGGAAAATATCTGGCCGCGATGATGGAAAGAAAATCCAGAGTCCCGCGACCGCTGATTTCTTCCGATCGAGCCGAGGAGATCAATCGGATCCTCCTTGATTACCACCACGAGATCTTGAAAGCCAAATATTGGGAGAACGGGCATATCTACGAAGAAAAGACTCTAATTCGAAGAATCGACGCCCAAGAGCAAAAACTCTACCTGGAATCCCATCCCATCGATTTCCGCAATCTGATTAATCTAGAATACGCTTAAAATTCAAAGGCCCAGTTCCCGTTCTCAAACAGGGGAACTTCCTCCCCGCTTTCCTTTGTTCCGACGATGCTAAGATCCTTCGATCCGATCATGAAATCCACGTGGGACATGGAGAAGTTGATGCCTTTTTCTCGGATTTCCGCCTCGCTGAGATTTTCGTATCCTGGATAAAGTTCATTGAAGCCTCTTCCCAAGGCCAAATGACAGCAGGCGTTTTCATCATAGAGGGTATTGTAGAAAAGAAGACCGGTGTTGTTGATGGGGGAGTCGTAAGGAACCAAGGCACACTCCCCAAGATAAGCGCTGCCTTCATCGAGAGACAAGATCGATCTCAGGGCTTCTTCGCCCTCTTTGGCGTGGACCTCCACCGCTTTCCCTTCTTTGAAAACAATGTGAAAATCCGAAATGACCTGTCCGTTATAGACTAAAGGCTTCGCGCTATAGACAACTCCTTCTGCTTTGCCCTTCATCGGAGAGGTGAAGCATTCCTCGGAAGGAATATTGGGCTGAAACTCGAAATCGCCACCGCGGATTTTCTCCCCACCGGCTTGAAACAAGACCCCAGGGATCAAGCCAACGCGCAAGTCAGTACCGTTGGAGGAACGATAATGAAGTTCTTTCAAACCCAGGGAATTTAAATAGGCACAACGCTTCTTGAGTTCCGCGTTGTGTCTCTCCCAATTGACAACACCATTCCCGTCCGCAGCCCTAGAAGTAAAGAGAATCGCCTCCCAAAGTTTTTCCATCGCCTCTCTCTTGGATAGTCCCGGGAAAACCTTCTTGGCCCACTCCGGGGACGGGGCGCCCGCGATGCACCACTGATAACGGTTTTCCATCGCCTCTTTGTAAGGCCCCAGTACCTTATAACGGGCTGCGCGAATCCGCGCGGACTTTCCTACGTCGATACCTTTGTTGCCATCCGGATCATCCGAGTCGATCCAAAGGAAGGCAGGCAGGTCCTCACTCTTCCATTTTGCTTCTTCAAGCTCAAAAGGAAGAACATCAGACAAGGCGGATTCCTTTGCCTTTTTGTATTCTTGCTTGGCGACCTTTTGGGATGACCAGCGAACCAGAACCCTTTTGGCTCCGGCTTCGTAGCATTCTTTGACCACCAAAGCGACGAACTCTTCTTGATCACAGTTTGCTTGGATGATCACGTTTTGATTCTTCTTCAGATGGAGCCCCGTTCTTACAAGAAGCTCCGCGTATTTTTTAATCAGTGTTTTCTTCATTGGAACGCCCTTTCGCGTTTATACTAAACAAGGAAAGGGAAAAAGGAAGTCTTATGGAAGAAACTAGCAACGTGAAAAAGACCGCGAAGAAAATCTGGTCAATCTGGAATACCGCCGAAGCCGTGATTCTACTTGCGGCCGGAGTCCTGGCGATCGTCTTTGGGATTCTCTACGACAAAAACAACGAGCCCTTCAACGGAAACATGGAAACGATCCTCACCTATTCGGTGGCGAGTTTCGTGATTTTGGACGGTTTGCTTAGAATCATCATGAGTTTTCTGA
>SFUB01000106.1 GCA_004561785.1 bacterium
TGTCGTAATCCGACAGCGTGGCCCCGACGCACTTGTCCCATAGGGACAGCGCCGACAGGAGCCTGCCTATTTTCACGTTTTTGTCCTTCACGCTCACGGCGATGCAGTACTGAAGGAACAGTTCGTTTTCACCTATCGCCGAAAAGTAATCGGTGTACGCGGTGTCGTACCCGATGACGCCGGCGATTTCCCCGTTGATGAGCAATCCGACGCCCTTTCCCGATGCGTCGCCTGAGAACCTGTGCGTGAAGATTTGCCTGAATCTCGCGATTTGCCCTTTCGTCAGCACGCACAGTTCCAAACGGTCTCCCGGATTCGGGGCGTAATCCTGGCTGAGAGCAGGATAAGGCAGGTCTTCGGTAAGGTCCGTCGGCTTGCTGTCCACGGATCCGAGCGAGAGCCCTTCTTTGTTCGACGCCCAAACCCAAACCGACTCCCTCCTCTTTGCGTGCGCGATTTTGTCGCATGGTGGCCGAACGTCGGACATCTTGCACCGTCTAAGCACCGTGGAAAGCGCGTATTCGCCCTTTGGCTTGCCTTTCGCGAAGACCAGTATGGAATTGTCGTCGTCCGGCAAATCGTCCTCCAGCACGACTTTCTTGCCCTTGAGGAAGTCGAATTCCCTCCCTATCATCTCGATGTATTTTTCCTTCTCGTAAACCATCTCGTCGGCGAACCTCTTGTCGTAAAGGGTGTTTTTCGCCAAGTGCGAGCCGACGATGGAGTCGAACCTCTCATTCACGGCCGCCTCTTTGTCCTCGTATTGAGAGAACGGCATCGAGCGCATGAAAAAAACCGCATCGGCTATCCCGGCCGTCGTGTCGTCCACGTAGACCGTTTTCCCTTTTGCGGCTTCCTGCGAGAGGATGAGTTTCAATATGCTTCTTTCCCTTGCTTCCATTGAGGTGGTTTGATTGGACACAGGGGGAGGTATCGGGCCTCCATCTCCGCCTAGGTTTAGGCGGCGTTCTCACATTAAACTACCCCATGGCTCCATCAATCTACCCTATTCTCGCTTAATTTGCAATGCATTTTTCTAAATTTCCTCTACTTTTTCCCCTGTTTTCTCCTCCCACCATTGCGCGAAGATGTACCTATGGCACTCCTTTTTGTTTTTTTCGTAGCAAAGTAGGACGATGTTTTCTTTGTCCCCCTGCGCCTCCTTGATTTGCTTCCTTATCTCCTCAACGCCGATTTTGTCGAGTTTCGCTCGGTATGCCTTCTCGTATTCCGGCCCGTCTTGGTAGACCCCGAACACCCCGTAAGGCTTGAGCGCTCGGCAATGGGCCAACTCATACGGGAGTTTCCACCTAGGCGTTCCGACTGAGATGGAGCAGTATCGGTTCCGCTCCTTGTCGATTCCGTCTTTCTTCGAGTAATAACTGGTGTAAATCATGTTTTCCTTATCTCTCCTTATTTATTATAACATCTTACTTTAATTTATTAAAGTTTTGGTTTTTTTATGATGATGATTCTTCCCTTGTCCACGGAGAACGCGACTTCATCCCCCGGCCCGAGCCCAAGGGCGGACAGCGCGTCCTTGGGGATGATGACCCTTCTCTTGGAGTCGATTTTCTTTGAGACCGGAACCCTCATTTCCCACGCCTCCCAATCATGTCGTTCGGCACGTACGCCGGCTCCTTGATTACGCGCATCATGGCCTTTTTGTAATCGCCGTCTTCCTTGTGTTTTTCGTAGAACGCTTCGGCGTCTTCTTTCTTGAAGAACATGAGGTAAACGTACGGGAGCGATTTGCTCTCGGCTTCCATGATGAGAGCCCCATACTCCGCCAAGTCGTCGATGAGCCGTTGGGCCATCGCTTCCTTGTCCTTGCTTCCGTTGAAGAGGAAGTGCATTGAGAAGCGGATTCCCCACATCTCGCACTCATTCCTCAGGTTGCAGCAATCGTCCGGGTTCGGGTTCACGTTCCTCTTCCAGTATTCATAATGCTCGGGTACGTCTTCGCAAACCGTGACGCTTGGGATTCTCACCTTCTTCAGGATTTCCTTCTTTTCCTCAAGCGGAAGGTGCATATACCCGCCGGAACTCAGCGAATATCTCGAGTAATCCACGTCGAACCACCTCTTTATCCATGAGTTGACGCGCAGGAACTCGACCACCGCCTTCTCGATTCCGAGCGAGTTCAGCTTATCGAAATCCATGAGTTCCGGGATGAGCGGCGAAAGCCTGATGGCGACGTCGAAGCCCGCCTCCTGAAGTTTGAGAATCGCCTTCACCCTGTCGCTTGGGTCGCTGGCCTTCTCGTATCCGCGGGACTTCTCGTCGTCCAGCGTCGTGACCGTGATTTGGATATGGGCCAGCCTTTTGTCCATGGCCCTCATGTATTCGTCGTCCGCGACCATCGCGCTCTTCGTGACAATCAAGTACCCGACTTTGTAATGGTTGAGCAGTTTGATGGTCTCGTATGTGGCGCGCCTTTCCTTCTCGCACGGCTGGAAGCAGTCGGTCATCCCGCCGAGCCTAACGATTTTGGGCTCGCCGTCTTTGGCGATTTTGGCGATTCTCCTCTCGACCTTCGCCAAATCCACGACCTTAGGGTCCTGAGGGTTCCACAACTTGCGGAACGCGAGGAGCGACCTCGCGTAGCAGTAAGAGCAATTGTGCGCGCATCCGCACCCGTACGTGTCGAGCCTCGTCGGGTAATGGCACCGGCCGACCTCGGCCTTTTTGTAGAATGACTTGAATTCGGTCATGCTTCGTTCTTCTCCTTCTTCTTCCATTTCACGGGGATTGAGAACAGGGTTTCGCGCCTGCCTTCCTCAGGGACCCACCCGAACTCCTTTTCGCATTCCCCGTAAATCTCTTCCGGGACCTCCAGCAGGATGTCCTTCGGGTTTTTTT
>SFUB01000107.1 GCA_004561785.1 bacterium
CTGAAAAGGCTGTGTCAGATCGGCAAGGATCTGTCCTGTTTCAATGTTCTTTACAACCGTTCCCAATGGGACTTTTACAATTTTATCGTCACCATTGGCTCCATGCATTCGTTTGTTTTTTCCATTTTCCCCTGGAGTCGCCTGAATTTTACGATGATAACGTAAATCCAGCAAGGTTGTCATTCCCGGGTCGGCTTCAAAGATTACATCTCCACCTTTCCCACCATCTCCTCCAAAAGGAGGATCGAACTCCTCTCCCATTATTATCGGATCGACCAAGAGAAGAGGATCGTCTACCTAGATCTCCGCTTCGACAAGGCAAGCGACGTTTTGGAACGGGGATATGGGCTCTCCGATTCGCCCATGTTCTCCGCCGAGGTCTTGGGCCGCATCGGGGATATCTATTCCCAAATCCCCGTCGATTTCTCAATCGAAATCGAGCTCCAAATCGAAGACTACGAAGGCTATGACCCGAGCAATCTCTTGGAGCGCTTCAACGAAGCCCTTGAGATCAATAACTATATCAACCAGAAGGACAAGAGACGGAAATGGCTGCAGGCAATCCTGCTCATCCTCGCCGGGATCGCGATCCTCTTCTTCATGGGCGTCGGCGTCATGAAGCATTGGTTCGGCCCGGAGGGCAGCGAATCCGCCTCCCTTTGGACCGAAGTGCTCGACATCGCCGGGTGGGTCTTCGTCTGGGAAGCGGTGACGGTGCTTTTCTTGGAGCCCAACCCCAGAAGCCTTTTGGGGCTGAAGATCCTCTCCCGGACCAGCGGGATCCGCTTTTACCAAAAGGGAAACCCGACTCCGTTAGCCCAAGAAAACGGGCGCGACATCGCCTCCAAGTGGGAGGATGAGGGCAAACTGCAGAAATCCTCCAAGATCGCCTTGCTGCTCTCCTCCTCGGCTTTGTTCGCCATGGGGGCCTATTCCTTCGCGAGCTCTTGCTTGACGCTGTTCTCCTCGGAGCTAAGCCCCTTGAAAATCGCGGTGTATATGATGGTTTCTTGCCTCGTGTCCGCCTTCGACGTCCTCGCCGGGTTATCCGGGCTATCCCTCTATACCGGCAGGAACCCCAAAAGGAAGACCTCCCTCGTCTGCGCCGTCCTCCTCTCGGCCCAGCTCATCCTCTACATCGTCTTCTCGGTCTATCTAATGACTTGGGATTACACCCTCCAAGCCATCTTGACCCTGTTGATTCAAGGGGGCTTCGTCTACGGAGTCCTCATGGATCTCTTCAAAAAGAAGAAGGACTCTTGAAAAGAAAGGCCAATCCGCGGAAAATAACATCCGCTCGGGACGTAGCGTAGCTTGGTTATCGCGTCTGCTTTGGGAGCAGAAGACCACCAGTTCGAATCTGGTCGTCCCGACCATTGTTGGACAATGGGTTTGACGCCGTCAAAAGCGTCAAACTTTTTATTTCGTTGCGTAAGCCGGCTCTTTCCTGCGGGCGCCTCCAATCGCCCTATCGCTTTCAAGCGTTGTTGCTAAGGAAACTAGCCCGGATGCGCCCTCAAGAGCGTCCTTTGCTAGAATGGGCGTTTTGTGGCTTTGATTTTTTCGATTTGGTTTCTTGTCCTGTCAAATATGGTGACCGATCCTGTATTTTTCGGCCGAGGGTGAAAAAACTTGATTTCGTCGGGGGGGGGGGTAAAATTTAAGCACATCTAAAAAGGAGAAAATCAACTATGTCCGACGAAGAAATTTTAATCGAGTATTTCGGGGGAAGACCTCAATGGTGCGGCAATAAGCTTTACAAGATCGGCGATTTAAGAGTCGAGTACGCAGGTACAAGGCTATATAGAGTAGGCGGCGCTAAAATTGAGTATGCAGGAAACAAATTATATCGTGTTAATGGCGAAAAAGTTGAATGGGCTGGGAATGAAGTTTACAAAATCGGCTCTAGGAGAATGTGATGATTGCAGAATTTAGTTCTGAAGTCATTTCAAAGCTAAAACATTACGTTTACCGTTTGGTTGATCCCAGAAACGGCGCAACGTTTTATGTTGGCGAAGGGTGCGGCAATCGCGTTTTCGCGCATGCGAACGCCGTTGATATGTCATTCTACAAAAACAGCTCTTTTTTGACCGATCAGGATCAGCCGACGGAAGAGAACGATGACCCCGCGAAAATCAGAAGGATCGTTGACATCAAAAGGGCCGGGCTTGAAGTCATCCACGTAATTCAAAGATGGGGGATGGATGAAAAAACGGCCTTTGAAGTGGAATCTGCCTTCATCGATTACTTTGGACTGCAACATTTGACAAACAAAATCAAAGGACATGGCGACGACCCTGTCGTCCCGCTGCACGCAGTAAACCGGCAGCTGCCTGTTGGAGGCAGAGACACCGACAATCGCCGGGCTGTTCACCGTCCAGAATATGAGCACAACTATCAGCAGCGTACCCAAGGCGGACAGCACGCGCCTGTACCTGTGGAAAACACTTTTTTGCTCCGTCACTTTTCATCACTCCTTTTGGTACATCCTATGACGAGCCCGAGTGAAATATTAAAGCGGCGTTACGATCACGGAACGATCATAACGCCGCTATTAGTTTTTTGTTATATTACTCGTCTTCCGTCGACTCCATCGCGTTGAAGCGCTCAAGGAAGCTGTGCTCGACTCCGCCGGTCTTGAAGCCGGGCATCGTGTCGAGGGCGACGGCGTGGATGCTGTTGAAGATGCTCTTTTCAATGTTCGGGTTGCCCTGACGCAGACGGCGCAGCAGAAGCTTGATCTCCTTCCGCTTCGAGACGTTGACGTCCCCTGTGTCCGCGGCACTCCTTTCCGTAAGGCGGCAGGCGCACTGGATGAACTCAAGGGAATTATCGCGCGCCCAGGC
>SFUB01000028.1 GCA_004561785.1 bacterium
CGTTCCAAGAAATTGTGGAAAAACCATTGCCCAAAGAGGCTCTTCGGGCGATATACTAAAGGATATGAGAAAGAAGAAAGCGCCCCTTTACTCGCAAAATCACACCCGCTTCGAGCCTGAGGACTTCCTAAGAGGCAAAGCCCTCTATGAATCCGGATCCGCATCCCTCACTTACCTCGACCCCCTGAGCGGCGAGGTCCACGGGAACGTGAAGGAAGAAGGAAGGAACTTCGCGATCGGCCTGAGCTTCTCCTTGGACGGCTCCCTCTCGGGGGCCTCTTGCTCTTGCAAGGGCAACTCCGCCCATCCCTGCCGCCACATGGCCGCCACGCTGCTCGCGCTAGAGGAGCAAGTGGGGGAGAAGGCTGAGGCCTCCTTGCCCGATTTCCTCTTCTATTTGGAGACCATCGCCCCCCTTTCGGAGGTCAAAGGCCCCTCTTGCTATTTCGAGAAAGCCAAGAAAGAGCTGCTCAAGCGCGGCAAGAAGTGGGGTTGGGACGAGCCGACTTTTCTCTCTGGGCTCAAATCGATCCTCAAGGGAACTCACAGCTACTCCGGCTTCGGGGACGAGAAGACCGGGCGGGGCATCGCCTCCTCCCTGCTCGAACTCAACTTCGGCCAATCCTTTTTGACCTCGTGCCTTGGCGAGATCCCCTCTTTATTGTCCCTTGACGCCAGAAGGGGCTTCTACCTTGGCTTCATGGGCACCGAAGATGGGGAGGAATGCTTTTTGGAACGCTTCGACGCCGGGCTCACCAACGGGGGGAGCTATGATCTGCTCCGCCTATTCCTAGGCCGCGAAGAAGAGCTTTTCTCCGCCTTGCCTGCGCGTTCTTTGCATTTGCTTTGCTCCGGCGACTTCCGCTTCAAGGGCTTCTTGCCCCTCTCCGTCTTCCTGCTTCGAACCAAAGACGCGGAGGGCCTCGTCCTTTTGAGCGAGAACCCCTATTGCGAACTGCCTTCGGAGATGTGGAAGAAGATGGGGGAGGAGCTAGAAAACGACGGCCGTTACGACGATGCCCTGCCTTGCTACAAGAAGATGTTCGGCTTATTGGGCGGGGACTTCTCCGCGCTCGCGTCTTACTGGAAGGGCTTAAGCGAAGAGGAAAAAAAGGAGAAGGAGGGCGATCTTCTCGCCTCTTTGTCCCCTTCTTTGCTCCCCCCGTTCCGCTTCCTGATCGGCAAGGGGAGGGCGGAGGACATATCCTCCTTCCGCCTCTACGATTTCCCGGTTTTGCAAGAAGAGCTCCGGGGCTTCCCCTATGAGCCGGTTCTTTTGTCCAAGGCCAAAGAGGCGATGAAAGACCCGAGCCTAGACCAAAAAGGCCTCTCCGCCCTCTGGGATTGCTTCTCTTGCTTCGATTGCCTCGAGCCCTATCTGCTCAGCAAAGAGGCCGAATCCCTTTCGGAGAAAGACCCTTCCTCCCGCGTCAATTATCTCTCTTCGCTGGCGAAGAGGGGCCTGCTTGAGAAGAAGGGCCTCTATGCCTACGAGGAAAGGAGATAAAGCATGTACCTTTATAAACTCAGCGAGAAAACCCTTTCCGAATGGAGGCAGGCCCTTTCCTCTTATCCCGATTTCGATTCGGAGATGAAGGAGCTTTCCTCCCCCAATACCAAGATCGTCTATTCTTTCGACGAAGAGACCGGGAACATCCTCTATGAGGCCATCACGCCCTCTTCTTCCTATTTCTCCTTTCTCCTCACCTCCGGCAAGCAGGTCTTCCCCAACCCCGCTTTCCCGACGCAGAAGAAGGAGAGGTCCTTGCTTTTCGCCTATTTCCTCGCGAACAAGGAAAGAAAGATCTCCCTGGACAGGGAGAAATCCCTCTATCTGCCCCTTTCTCCCCGCATCGGGGAGGAGGCTTACATGGACGAGGAGGAGGCCGCCTCCTATAGCGAGGCCAAGAAGGATCTATTGGCCCTGAAAGCCTCCCTCAAGGGGAAATTGCCGAGCCTAGAGAAAAGCCTTTTGCCTCCCCTTTCTTTTTCCTTCCTGTATAAGGAGGAAAGCAAAGACGGGCCCTATGAAGGCAGAATCTACCTTTTGACCTCCTTGGGCAAAAGGAAAATCGGCACCCCCGCCTTGCTGCTTAACGCCTACCGGAAGAGGGAAAAAGCCCTCCTCGACGGCCATTCCTACAATTTCTCCTCTTTGCCCGAGATCCCTTCTTTGGAATGCTTGATCGCCCGTGCCAAAGCCCCCTCGACCCTACTAGACTGCTTCTACCTGAGCAAAGGGGATTTCCTCCTCTTCCTTTCTTTGCTTCAAACGGGGGATTCCTTGGTCTATGGAGGGGTTTCCTACCGGGTGAAGCCCAAAGAGGAGGGGAAGCTCGCCTTCGAGGATGGGCGCCTCCGCCTTCCCTATGATCCTTCTAACGCCGAGATGGTGGCCTCTTCGACCCGCGGGGCGATCTTCGACAAGAAGAAAGGCGAATTGACCCTCCTAGAATTCCCTTCCGAAATCGTTCCCAGCATCCTAACCTATCTTTCCGCCCATCCCTCTCTGCCCTCGACTTCCTTGGACGAAACCCTCGCCAAGGAAAGCTTAGGCTACCTCTCCCCCGAATCGATCGAGCAGGGGAAGGGGAACGCCCTCAAGATCTCCTATTCCCTGGAGGCCCTCCGCGGGGGAACCCTCTGCGGCAAAACCGTCTATTCCCGCGGGGATGCCCTGAATGGCTTCGCCACTCCCATTTACCCCGGCGAGAAAGAAAGGAAGGACGCCTTCCTCAAGGCCCTTTCTTCCTTGGGGCTGCCCGAAAACGGCTACCTCTCCTCCAAAAAGGGGGTTCAGAAGGTCCTCGGGGAGGATCTCTCCCCCTTGGCTAAGCTCGCCTCCTGCTCCTTCGGGGAAGGGCTCATCGGCGGGACGTCGCGCAAAATGCCCCCGCTTGTCTACAAAATCTGTGGCGAGCCTTCCTCCGGGTTCTCCTTGTCTTTCTCCTTCCTTGGCAAAGAAAATTGGACCAAAGAGGAGACGGATTCGGCTTTGGAGGCCTATGGCAAAGGGCAGGGCTTCTTCCTCTTCCGGGGGATCCCCCTGTCCTTCGCCTCGCTTTCCGGCGGGATCCTGGATTCGCTTCTGGAGATGGGGATCCCTCTCCGCGACGGGACGAAGATCACCATGCCGGAGGCTTTGCGCCTAGAGAAAGACAAAGGCGAGGACGAGAAGAAATCCTCACCTCTCAATGAAGCCTTGGAAAGCATCCTCTCCTATGAGAAGATCCCCCTTCCGGAGAAGGGCTCGGTCGGGCTTTCCTTGCTTAGGCCCTACCAGAAAAGCGCGGTCAAGTGGATGAAGGCCCTCTATGCCTGCCACCTCGGAGGAGTGCTCTCCGACGAGATGGGCTTAGGCAAAACCCTGGAGTCGATCGCCTTCCTTTCTTTGGTCAAAGAGAAATCCCCCATCCTCGTCGTCGCCCCCAAATCGGTCCTCTACAACTGGAAATCCGAGTTCGCCCGCTTCGACCCGGAACGGGAAGTCCTCGTCTTGCCCACCCTGCAAAAAGAGAGGGAAGAGGCGATTCTAGGCATCGAAAACGATAAGTCCAAGGTCATTTTGACCTCCTACGATTCGCTCCGGAACGACGTGGAACTCTACAAAGGCAAACGCTTCTCGGTGCTGCTATTAGACGAGGCCCAGAGCATTGCCAACGCCTTCGCCAAGAAGAGCCTCGCCGTCAAGGAGATCGACGCCTCCGCCCGCTTCGCGCTCACCGGCACCCCGATCCAGAACTCCTTGCTCGACCTTTGGTCCATCTTCGACTTCATCTTGCCCGGCTACTTCCCTCCCTACGCGGAATTCAAGGCCACCTTCGGCTCCAATGAGTTCGCCTCGGAGGAGAAGAAGCGCTTCCTGGAGAAATCGATCTCTCCCTTCTTGCTCCGCCGGACCAAGAAGGAGGTCCTCCTCGACCTGCCTAAGCGGGAGGAGAGCAACTTCTTCCTCACCCTCAGCGAATCCCAGCGCTCGGTCTACGAGGAATACCTCCTCAAGGCCCGAGGGGAACTGGCCAAGGAGGAAAATGGGGATGGGGACAAGATCAGCGTCTTGGCCGCGATCACCCGCCTCCGCCAGATCTGCGTCGATCCCGGCCTATTCCTAGACGGTTACCAAGGGGACGCGGTCAAAATCGCCTATCTTCTGGACTCCCTGGATTCGCTCCTCCAGGAAGGGCATAAGGCCCTGGTCTTCTCTAGCTTCGTCTCGGCGTTAGAAGAAGTGGACCGGAAGCTGCAGGAGAAGGGGATATCCCATTACCTCCTCAAGGGATCCACCGGGGCCAAGGAGAGGCTCGAGATGGCCTCTTCCTTCAATTCCGACCCCGAAGTCGGCGTCATGCTCGTCTCTTTGAAGGCGGGGGGCACCGGGCTCAACCTCATCGGGGCCGACACGGTCTTCCTGCTCGACCCCTGGTGGAACCTCTCCGCGGAGGAGCAGGCCTTCGCCCGCGCCCACCGCATCGGACAGGACAAGAACGTCACCGTCTTCCGCCTCATCGCCTCGAACTCGGTTGAGGAGAGGATGCTCTCCCTCCAAGCCCGGAAGAAAGAACTCGGCTCGATCCTCGGCGGAATCACCTCCGCCCCCTTCAGCAAAGAAGACTTCGCCTTCCTCCTTTCGTAAACGGATGCGAACAAAAGATAAGGCCCGATCGGGCCTTTTTCTTTTTCTGCCGATTTGGAAGCACCAGAGTCGAAAACGCATGGCTTTTATGGCAATCCGGTCTAGCGCGTAGCTGAGGAAGGAGGCGATCCAAGCCAAAGGATTGCTGCTATCCGCCCTTGCCTAAACGCTCCCCGGGGCCTATCATTTCCCTGGCGTTGACGAAGACGCGCCGGAGCCCGAGCGACAGAGAACCCCGCCGAAGTTGAGAAGGGGGATGGGCGATGGACATCACTTCTGAGCCCGTTCCTCGATTCCTTATGGCGGTAGGGGAGCCCGTTCCGGCGGCATCCGGATCAACAAGCGCTTGGGAATCGCCCCAAGAAGCAAGGTGGTACCGCGCCTAGAGGCGTCCTTGCATGTCAAGGACGCTTTTCTTTGTCCTGGAGGTAAGAAGAATGGGATACAAAGACACCCTGCACATGATGGACACCCCCTTCCCGATGCGGGCGGGGCTCGCTCAGAAAGAGCCGATCCTCGTGAAGAAATGGCAAGAAGGCAAGCTTTACGAGAAGATGAACTCCAATCGGGTCAATTGCCCGGAGTTCATGCTCCACGACGGCCCGCCCTACGCCAACGGGGACATCCACTGCGGGCACGCGCTCAACCGCTGCCTGAAGGATTTCGTGATCCGTTACAAAAACATGTCCGGCTATAGGACTCCCTTCATCTTCGGCTGGGACACCCACGGCCTCCCGATCGAGGTAAGGGTCACCAAATCCGGCGTCGACCGCAAAAAGACCCCGATTCCCGAATTCCGCAAAATCTGCGAGGGTTACGCCAAAACCCAAGTCGCCCACCAGAAAGGGCAGATTGAACGCCTTGGCTGCCTTGGGGACTACGAACACCCCTATCTCACCTTGCTCCCGGAATACGAAGCTAGGCAAGTCGAGGTCTTCGCCAAGATGGCCCTCAAAGGGCTCATCTTCAAAGGATTGAAGCCGGTCTATTGGAGCTGGAGCAGCGAAAGCGCCTTGGCCGAGGCCGAGGTCGAATACGCCGACGTCACCGCCAAGACGATGTACGTCGCCTTCCCCGTCAAGGAGGGCAAGGGCATTTTGCCTAACGACGCCTCGATCCTCATCTGGACCACGACCCCCTGGACCATCCCGTCCAACCAAGGCATCACGGTCAACCCGGCTTTCGAATACGGGCTTTTCGAAACGGAGAAAGGCAAATTCGTCTTCCTCTGCGACCTCAAAGAGAAACTTCAGAAGGAATTCGGCTGGGAGAAGTGCGAATTGATCCGTTCCTTCAAAGGGGCGGAGATGGAGGGGATGAAGGCCATCCACCCGCTTTACCCGGAGAAAGAATCCCTCGTCATGAACGCCAACTTCGTCACCGGGGATTCCGGCACCGGCTGCGTCCACACCGACCCCGACCACGGCCTAGACGACTACAACACCTGCTTGAAATATGGCCTCAAGCCCCAGGAAACCGTCGATGAGAGGGGCATCATGCACTTCAACCCCGGCGATCCTTGGGATGGGGTGTTCTACGAGAAAGCCAATGACCTCGTGATCGAAGCCTTGACCCGGAACGGCAGGATGCTCAAGGAAGAGGACCTCGTCCATAGCTATCCCCATGACTGGCGCACGCACAAGCCCGTCATCTTCCGGGCGACCCCCCAATGGTTCTGCTCGATCGAGCCGATCCGCCAGGAGCTCCTGCAGGAAGTGGAGCGCATCCGCTGGATCCCGAGCTGGGGCAAAGAAAAGATGATCAATATGATCAAGGACAGGGCCGATTGGTGCATCTCGCGCCAGCGCGTATGGGGGGTGCCACTTCCGATCCTCTATTGCGAGGACGGATCCCCAATCTTGGAGCAAGGGGTCTTCGAGCACATCGAGAAGCTCTTCGCCCAATTCGGCTCCAACGTCTGGTTTGAGAAAGAGGCCAAAGACCTGCTCCCTGAGGGGTATACGAACCCGAAATCCCCCCACGGGATCTTCACCAAGGAGAAGGACATCATGGACGTCTGGTTTGATTCCGGCTCCTCTTGGAACGGCGTCTTGAACCAGCGCGGACTCCCTTGCCCCGCCGACCTCTACCTGGAGGGGAACGACCAATACAGGGGCTGGTTCAATAGCTCCTTGATCTTGTCCCTTGCGACCACCGGGCACGCGAGCTTCAAAGCCTGCCTCACCCATGGCTTCGTCATGACCGAGGATTGGAAGAAGATGTCCAAATCCGCCGGAAACGGGATCGATCCGAATAAGATCGCGAACGAATTCGGGGCCGACATCCTCCGGCTTTGGGCCGCGACCGTCGACTATCAGGCCGACGCGAGGATCGGCGAGAGAATCATCGCCTCGACCGCGGACAATTACCGCAAGATCCGCAACACCTTCCGCTTCCTTCTGGGGAACCTCGCGACCTATTCCGGCGAGCTCCCCGAGGAATCCTCCCTTTCTTTGGTGGACCGCTACCTGCTCGCGGAGGAGGAGCGCGTCAAGAACAAGGCTTTGGAGTGCTACGAGAGATACGATTTCTCCGGCGCCGTGAACGCGATCATCGCCTTCTTGGGCAACGATCTGTCCTCCTTCTACCTCGACATGGCCAAAGACGTCCTTTACTGCGACGCCCTTTGCTCCTCTAGGCGCAAGGCCATCGAATCGGTCCTCTACCGTTGCTGCAAGGACCTTTGCCTCCTTTTGAACCCCATATTGCCCTTCACCATGGAGGAGGTCTATTCCTATCTTCCGGGCCCAAAGAAGGAATTCGCCCAGCTTGAGGACATGCCCAAAGCCTCGCATCTTTATGACGCCTCGCTTCTAGAAGGCTATGCCAAATTCAAAAAAGTCCGCCTGCTCGCCAACAAATCCCTCGAGGAGGCCCGCCAGAAGGGCCTCATCGGGAACTCCGAGGACGCTAAGCTCACCTTGGCCCTTGCCGATGCTTCTTATCTAGAGATCCTCATGAAGGAGAGCGAGGAAGACCTCCGCAAGGCCTTCATGGTCTCTGAGGTCGCCCTCAAGGAAGGGAAAGACGAAGCCTTCGTCGAAGTCGACGAAAGACCCCTCTGCCCCCGTTGCCGCAACCACGTGGACGAATTGGCGGACGAAGCAGGGGAGGAAGCGGTCTGCCCCCGTTGCCATAGCGCACTGAAGGAGGAGAAAATCGGATGAAGGGCTTGATTCAAAAATGGAAGTCCCTCCCCAAGGAGACCCGCTTGGGCGTCTATTTTGGGCTCGGCGCCTTCTTGCTCTTTCTGCTCGACCTCATCAGCAAATGGGTCGTGGAGAATTGCCTTGAACTGGGGCAGATGGTGACCGTCATCCCCAATTTCTTCTACTTAACCAAATCCTACAACACCGGCGCCGCCTTCTCTTTGGGCGCAAACTGGGGCGTGGGCGGAAGGATCCTTGGGATCGCCATCTCCGTCTTGATGTCCGGGGCGATTCTTTGGTATTGGATCGTCAATAACAAGAAGATCCATAACCTCGAGCGCGTCTGTTTGATGCTGCTTTCCTCCGGGGCCGTCGGCAACCTCATCGACCGCGCCTTCTATTGGGAGGGCACGACCGGCTTCAACGGGGTCATCGATTTCCTGCAGTTCTATTTGGGCGGGGGTCCTAGCGCCCCCAATAGCGCCTTCAACCCCTTCGCGACCTTCAACGTGGCCGACGCCTGCCTTACGATCGGGGTGGTCCTTTTGATCGTTGCCTTGGTGATCGACGCCGTTAAAAACAGCAAGAACGACCCCAATGAGAAAGACCCGCGGTTAGAGAAGAAACATCAGGCCCCATCGGAAGAAAATACCTCCGAGGAAAAGAAAGGGGAAGGCGAATGAACCTCCTTTTGGTGAAATCGGAAGACCAAGGGAAGCGCCTCGACGAATTCCTTTCTTCCTCCGGCGCCGCCTTGTCCAGAGCCAAATGCCAATCCCTCATCAAGGAAGGCAAAGTGCTCGTGGACGGGAAGAAGGAAAAGGCCTCCCTGCGGCTCAAAGAAGGGATGGAGGTCTCCTATGAGGACTACCAAGCCCCCTCTTCCGAATTGCTCCCGGAGGACATCCCCCTCGACATCGTTTACGAAGACGATGATTTGATCGTCATCAACAAGCAAGCCGGCCTCGTCGTCCACCCCGGGAACGGAAACCCCGACGGCACTTTGGTGAACGGATTGCTCTACCGCCAAAAGCAGCTTGCCCCAAGCATAGACCCGGCCCGGCCCGGCATCGTGCACCGGATCGACAAAGACACCTCCGGCTTGCTCGTGGTCGCCAAAACCGAGGAAGCCCTCTTGGGGCTGCAGGCCCAACTCAAGGATCATTCGATGCACCGGGAATATTACGCCTTGGCCCAAGGGATCATCCCAGAAGAAGCGGGGGAGATCAACGCCCCCATCGGCCGCGACAAGGACCATCCCTCCAAGATGGCCGTGGTCCCGGGAGGGAAAGAGGCGAAAACCTATTTCAAAGTGGTCCGACGCTACCTAAAAAGCGAGGCGACGTTGCTGGACTGCTCCCTTAAGACGGGGAGGACCCATCAGATCAGGGTCCACCTCGAATACATCGGCCATCCCGTCGTGGGGGATCCCCTCTACGGAAGGGGGAACCGCAAAATCTACGACAAAGGTCAATTGCTCCATGCCTATCGGCTGAGCTTCGTCCATCCGATCACCAAGAAAAGCATGGTCTTCGAAGCGCCTTTGCCGAAGGCCTTCTCCGAAATCCTCGATTCGCTTTCCTAAACGTTCAGAAAGGGGCATTGCCTTTGGCGATGGCCCCCTTTTTTCGATGAAGGTCTCCATCGACGACTCGGCAGCGGTTTCTCGAGCCTCTCCCTCATAACCGCGTCGAGTGCGACTCCTGAAGCTCGACCGCAAGCTGCTCTTCGGCAAAAACCTCTTCCTCGAGGATTCGCGGCGCATCCTCAAGATGGTCGTCTCCTTGAACGCCGCGTCTAGGAAGGCGTCGAGAAAAAAGAGGCGAGCGATTGCCTTTCTTCTGTCGGCTGCGACATGATCCTAGGACATTATTGCGGGAAGCCCATGCCCAAGATCGAGGTTTCCGAGTGGGCCAAGAAGAAATTCGAATGATCAGCCCAAGATCTTCTCCGCGGTCTTGAAGTTCATCTTCGCGACTTTCTCGAGTTCTTTTTCTCCGTGGACCCGGACGAATTCCTTCCCCGCCTCCTGCACAAGCGAAGAAGCGCCTAAGGGGAAAGGAAAGCCATATTCCTCCCGCATTTTCCCCATTTTCCTCAAAAAAGAATAACGGGCCAAGACCGAGGCGAGGGCGACGCTAGGGAAGGCAAGTTCCCCTTTGGTGGAGAAAGCGATCCCCTCGAGGACTTCTTTCTCGCCTTTTAGATAGGAATAGTAGAGCCCTTCTTCCGCGAACTGGTCCATGCATAGATGGGAGAAGGGGAAGGAAGATTTGAGGTTCAATAGGCACCGGTTGTGCATCTTGGCCTTGATGGAATTCAAATTCTCCCCTTTCTTGTATAGAGCGTTGTATTGAAGAGGTGACAAAGACAAGGAAGAGTAAGGGAATTCCTTGACCAATGCGGGGCCGATTTCAAGGATGTATGAGTCCTCCATCTTTTTCGAATCGGTGACGCCGAGGTCGCTTAGCCTTCCTAGGTCCTTCTCTTCGACGAAAGAGGCGACGACGCAGACGGGGCCGAAGAAATCCCCCGTCCCGACTTCGTCAGATCCGATCTGAGGGAAGGGGCAAGACGCTTCTTTCGGGTCCGGCCGGAAATCGAAAAGGGGAGAGAAAAGGCCATTTTGGCTTGTCCGGTCAAGATCCTTCCACCTTCTGGCCTCCAAGTCTGCCTTCTCCCCTTGGAAGAGGACCTTATGGGAGCCTTGATGCGATTTCTTGTAGATCCTCAGGCTAAAGCCATCCCCTTGGTGAAAATGAAGGAGCTGGGGATCGATCCTCTCCTTGGTGAGGTGGGGGTAGGCCTTGATGAGTTTTTGAATGTCTTCTTCCGAGAGAAGCAAGGCGACGGAATGCGGGTTTGCCATGGATGCTCACCATTTTATATCCCCTTCCTCCGTCCAAGAAGTAGAAACGCCCCTCGAGTGATATAATCGCCCCGTATGCAGAACGAATTCGCAGTGCTGGAATGGGATAAGATCAAGGGGATGCTCTCCCCTTTGTGCAGAACCGAGCAGGGGAAGAAGAGGGCGGAATCCCTTTCCCCTTTGGAGCAAAAGGAATGGGAGAAGGAGCAACGCTTCCTTTCCGAGATGGAGAATTGCCTTTCCCTGCAGGGGAAGCTTCCTTTGGATGTTTCAAGCGACCTTACCCAGGAAGTGCGCCTTGCCGGAAAGGGAAAGACCCTCTCGGCGGAGACCCTGGAAAGGGTCGCCCACGACGTCACGACCGGCGAGGAGGTCAAACGCTTCCTTTTGGCTTTGGATGAATCCCCAAGCCTAAGCGAATTCGCCTCTATGATCCCGGATCTTCTGTTCTTGGAGAAGGACATCCACAAGATCATCGCCCCCGACCTATCGATCTTCGATAATGCCTCCCCGGAGCTGAAGCACATCCGCATCGGGATTGCGCGCCTAGAGAAGGAGATGGTCGCGAAGCTCGGCTTCGTCTTAGAACAAAACAAGGTCTACCTCTCCGACACCACCCTCACCCTCCGGAACGGCCATTACGTCCTCCCCGTCGCCAACGCCCACAAAAACAAAGTGAACGGCATCGTCCAGGACATCTCAAGCTCCGGCAACACGACCTTCATCGAGCCGGAGGCTTTGGTCGCCCTCAACAACAAAATGGCGGAGCTCAAAAACAGGGAACGCGAAGAGATCGCCCGCCTTTTGGGGATGCTTTCCCATGAGGTCGGGGGGTCCGGGGAATCCTTCCTGAAGCTCAATTCAAGCCTTGGCTCCCTCGATTTCCTGCAAGCAAGGACCCTTTTGGGAATCTCGATGAAAGGGCATCTGGCTTCCCTTTCCGACGACGGGAGCATCGATTTGAGGGGCTTCCGCCACCCCCTCATCGACCCGGAAAAAGTGGTGGCGAACGATTTCCACATCACCCCCTCCCGGCGCGTCATCATCATCTCCGGCCCCAATGCGGGAGGCAAAACCGTGGCCCTCAAAAGCCTTGGCTTGGCGGTCCTCATGAACCAATCCGGCCTCTTTTTGCCCGCCGAGCAAGGGGCGATGCTGCCTTTCTTCAAGAGAGTGAGGCTCGACATCGGGGATTCGCAATCCCTTTCCGACAACCTCTCGACCTTCTCCGCCCACATGTCCAACCTCGCCGAAATCTGCTCTTCCGTCGGCGGCAAGGACCTCGTCTTGCTCGATGAAGTCGGGACCGGCACCTCCCCCAAAGAGGGGGAGGCCATCGCCTATGGGGTGGTCCGTTATCTGCTACGGAAGCATTGCTTCGCGCTTATCTCCAGCCACTTCGAAGGGCTCAAAGCCTATGCCATGAGCGATCCGTCCGTCGAGAACGCCTCGATGCTCTTCGACAAAGCCAAGCTCTCCCCGACCTACGTCCTTCAGATGGGCCTGCCGGGGGAAAGCTACGGCATCACGGTCGCCAAACGCTACGGCGTCGATCAGGAAATCCTAGACTACGCCGAGGAATACAAAGGCGGTCAGGGGGATTTCTCCCTGGAAGAGGCGATCGCTAGACTTAGCGCCTTAGCCAAGGAAAACGAGTCGCTCAAAGAGCAGAACCGGAAGAAAGAAGCCCAACTGGAGGCCAAAGAAAAAGAGCTCGCCTCGAAGGAAAAGGCCGTCTCTATTCGGGAGGAGAAGCTCCTTTCCTCCGTCGAAGGGGAGAAGCGGCGCATCCTCCAGGAAGCCGAAGAGAAAGTCGGCGAGATCATCTCCGCCCTCCAATCCCCCGAGGTCAAACTCCATCAGGCGATCGCGGCGAAGAAGAAGATCGCCGAGCTCCAGGAGAGCAAACTCAAGGAGGAATCCTTCTCCGGAAAGGTGAGCCTAGGCGACTATGTGAGCGTGCCTTCCTACGGAATCGTCGGCAAAATCACCCAGGAGGAAGGGAAAAAGATCGCGATTGTCACCCAAGAAGGGCTTTCCTTCAAGACCACCAAGGACAAAGTGGTCAAGACGACTCCCCCGGAAAGGAAGAAGACGCCGATGCAGGGGAACGTCCTCGACAAAATCGGCTCCTCCTCGCTTTCCTTGGAGCTGAATCTCATCGGCAAGCGGGTCGATGAGGCCCTTTTCGACCTCGACAAATACCTCGACCAGTGCCGAATCAAGGGCTTCAAGCGCGTCAAGATCATCCACGGCTTCGGGTCCGGAGCCTTGCGGAACGCCGTCCACGAATATTTGAGGAAGCATTCTTCCTTCGTTGCTTCCTTTGAACTCGGCGGGGAATACGAAGGGGGCGGAGGGGCGACCGTCGTCCATCTGAAATGATCCTCACCGAGAAGCTCTCCCGCCTCATCTCCCTCCTCCCGGATAAGCCGGGGGTATACCAGATGAAGGACGCGGGAGGCAAAATCATCTACATCGGCAAGGCCAAGAACCTGAAGAAAAGGGTCTCCCAATATTTTCTGCGTCCGCAGATCGGCAAAGTGAAGGCGATGGTGGAGCACGTCGATTCCTTCGATATCATCGTGCTCCGGACCGACAAGGAGGCCTTCATCCTTGAGATGAACCTCATCCAGACCCACCATCCCCGTTACAACATCATGCTGATGGACGATTCCCATTACCCCTATATCGCCTTGAAAAGGCATGGGGATCCCTATCTCAAGATCGCCCGAAGCGACAAAGACAAGCATTATTTTTACTTTGGACCCTTCCCGAATTCGGGCTATTGCTACAAAACGATCGACCTCCTGAACAAGATTTACCCGACCCGGAAATGCCGCAACATCCCCAAGAAACCCTGCCTTTACTATTCGATGGGCCAATGCCTCGCCCCCTGCCTTCATAAAGTCGAGCAACAGACCCTCGACGGGCTTTATTCTTCCATCAAATCCTTCCTCTCCGGGGACTCGGAGGAAGTGGAGGGGGAACTCAAAAGGAAGATGGAGGAGGCCTCGGGGAAACTGGACTTCGAACGGGCCGGCGAAATCAAGAAGACGCTGGACTCCCTCCATTACGTCAAAAGCAAGCAAGCGGTGGAGACCACCGGCGACAAGACGAGCCGCGACGTTTTCGCCTACGCGGAAAGGGATGGCTACCGGAGCCTCGCCATCTTGACCTATCGGAACGGGATGCTGCTAGGCAAAGCCTGCCACGTCGTGCCGATCTTCTTGGAAGGCCCGGAGCAAGTCGCCGATCTTCTGGAGCAATATTATTCCTCCCACCCTCTCCCCAAGGAGATCGTGGCCGGGATCCCGGGGCTAAAAGAACGGCTGGAAGGGGAAATCGAAGGGGCGAAGGTGATCCTGCCGAAAGAAGGCAGGCTCCTCGACGCGCTGAATATCGCCGAGCTGAACGCCAGGCAAGGTCTGGACGCCCATTTCTCCTCCGCGCGGCTAGAAGAGGACAAAGAAGCGCTTCTAGAGGAATTGCAGAATCTCCTGGGCCTTAAGGAAACCCCCATCCGGATCGAGCTTTTCGATAACTCTCACCTCCAAGGCTCCTCTCCGGTCGGGGCGATGGTCTGCTTCTTGAACGGCTCCCCGTGCAAGAAGATGTATCGGAAATTCCACCTCTTTGAAGAAGACGCCGGGGACGACTACCATTCCATGAAGGAAGTCGTTTTCCGGAGATATTCGCGCCTAGCCAAGGAGAACCTGCCCCTCCCGGACCTCATTTTGGCCGACGGAGGGCTCCCCCAGGTCCACGCGACCTTGGAGGGCCTTCTCGCCTCGGGGGTCTCCATCCCCGTCTATGGGCTCTACAAGAATTCCAAGCACCAGACCGAAGGCTTAATCGATTCAAAGGGGAAAACCTATCCCCTGAACCCTAAATCGCCTTTGTTCTTCCTGCTCATGAGGATGCAGGACGAGGTCCATCGTTTTGCCATCTCCTTCCACCATCAGCAGCGCAGTAAGTCCATGACCTCCTCGCTTCTGGACTCGATCCCCGGAATCGGGGGCAAAAGGAAGGAAATCCTGCAATCCCATTACCCGAGCATCGACGCCCTTTTGTCCTCCAGCGTCGATGAGCTTTCCCAAATCCTGCCCCGGAAATCCGCGGAGGCCCTTTACCGAAAATTGCACGGGGATCCTGGCTTGAGCCTTGAACGGGAGCCGCATTAAGAAGATAATCTCCATGCGCGCCCGTAGCTCAGCTGGACAGAGCAACGGCCTTCTAAGCCGTGGGTCAGGTGTTCGAATCACCTCGGGCGCACCATATTGAAACAACAGAATTGATACCAAAAATATCAGTTCTTTTTTCATTTTTAAGGGCTATTTTGCTTGTTTTAGGCTTATTTTTGCTTTAATTCAGGTGAAGTAGTCCTTTTTTATTTGCTCATTTTATCGACT
>SFUB01000108.1 GCA_004561785.1 bacterium
GAAGTCGGTCGCGTCAAGGAAACGAAAAAAATTCAGCCAATTCATACAATACAAAGTATAATACTTCCGAAGCGAAAGAGAGAACACAATGTCCAACGCCATCGAAATCGAAGCCAAAGCGCTCGTCAGCGCCGAAGATTACAAAACCTTAAGCAAAGCCTTCCGCGGGTATCCCCGTTACGTCCAAACCAACCATTACATCGACACGGAAGACCGTTACCTCGCCCAAGAAGGCATCGCCCTTCGGATTCGGGAGAAGGGGCAATCCTACGAACTCACTTTGAAGACCCCTCTCTCGGAAGGCCTTTTGGAGAAGAACGTCCCAATCAGTTTCACCCAATTCGCCGAACTCCGCGATTTCGGGGAATTCCCCAAGACCGACATCACCCGCTTCTTGATCCAACTCGACATCGACGTGTCCAAACTCAAGATCCTCACCTCCTTGACCACCGAACGGATCGACGTCGAATATCAAGGGGGCTTGCTCTCCTTGGACCGCAACACGTATTCGGGCAAGACCGATTACGAAATCGAGTTCGAATACAATTCGATGGTGGGGGCGCAGAAGATCATGAAGGACCTCTTCCACAGCCTCGGGATCGAATGCGTCTTCTCGGAAGCCACGAAAGTCCATCGCGCGATGGCCGCGATTGGGAAATAACGAAAAATACCGCGGAAGTTCCGCGGTATTTCTTATGAGAAGCGCTGGAAGCGTGATAATGGCAAGATAAAAAGCGCCAATTCGGGCAATATAACATTTACCAGTTTTGGCAATGGGCGATAATGTCCCTCCGAAAGGAGGCTTCAGACATGTCGCTCGAATCACACCTTAGGTTCCTGAAGCAAATGAACATCAAGCCAAACTACTCCGCGCTGTCCCGGGAGTTCAAGATGGACAGACACACGATTAAGAAGAAGATGGAGGGCCTCGACGCCCCTCCAAAGGGGAGAAGGCCTAGGCCTTCGGCGCTCGACCCGCTGGCCGGCGAGATCGCCGCGACCCTCGAGCAGAAAGGCGTCAGCATCGCGGCCGCCTATTGGTACTTCAAAAACGAGAAGGGGGTGACGTGCTCCTACTCGAACTTCAAGCACTACGCCAGAACCAGGGGGCTTGCCGACGGCAAGGCGGACCCGACCCCGCATCCGCTGTACGAGACCGCGCCGGGCGAGGTCCTGCAGTGCGACTGGGTCGAGTCGATCACCCTCAAATTGTCCGACGGGAGCGCGGCGCAGTTCAACCTGTTCTCCGCCACGCTGGCCTACTCGCGGCTCCATTACTTCGAGTTCACGGAGACGAAGACCGAAGGCGCGTTCAAACGCTGCCTCTGCCATTGCCTCGAATGGCTCGGAGGGGCCCCGAGGAAGGTCCTCACCGACAACATGTCCGCCTTGGTCTCCGTCAACAAAGGCAGGAGATCCGTCCACCCGACGGTCAGGCAGTTCGCGGCCGACATCGGGGTCGACATAAGGTTCTGCAGGGTGAGGACGCCGCAGACGAAGGGCAAGGACGAGTGCTCCAACAAATTCGCCAAATGGCTGCTCGCCTACGACGGGAGGCTCGCGTCGACGGAGGAGATAGCCGCCTTGGTCAAAAAACTCGTCGCCGACGTCAACAACGAGAAGAACCAGGCCATCGGGGTCCCGCCCTCGATCGCCTTCGGCAAAGAAAAAGAACACCTGTCGCCGCTTCCGCCCGCGAGGATACTGAGGGAATACGAGAGCTGGTCGCACAGCTGCAAGGTCCCCCAGACGCAGTTGGTCTACTTCCGCAGCGCCAGGTATTCGGTGCCGCCAAATCTTATCACGAAAACCGTCCAAATCGAAGAGGAGGGCGGGATCGTCTACATCTACCACGCCGGGGCGGTCGTCGCCAGGCACGAATCCGTCGCCAAAGGCGTCGCCTACCAGGAGGGCCACCTCAGGGCCGCGCTCGCCGCGACCGGCGCCGACGAATCCCGGATCGACGCCTACATCGAGACGACGCTCTCCAGGTTCAAGGAGCTGGGAGGCGGGGCATGAGCACAAACTACGTCAAGCTGCTGAACGCCCTGGACGCGCTGGGCCTCCCCGAGTTCAAGGCGGGGCTCGACAGGGCCGTCGACTCCGTCAGCTCCGGCGCGATGACCGTCGTCGACGCGCTTTGGTCGCTCTCGTCGAAGGAGCTCGAGGCCCGGCAGCGGAGGATCGACGACACCATGGTCAAGGTGTCGCACTTCCCGTTTTGGAAGACGGTCGACGACTACGACTTCTCCTTCCAACCGCAGCTGAACAGGGACGAGATACTGGCCCTGACCGACCTGAGGTTCATCGAAAGCGCCGGGAACGTCGTGTTCCTGGGGACGCCGGGGACCGGCAAGACCCATCTGGCCGTCGCCATCGGGATGGCCGCCGCCAAAAACAGGTACAGGACCTACTTCATCACGTGCAACGACCTGATCGCGGAGCTGAAGAAGGCGAAATCCGAGGGCCTATTGGCCAAGAAGCTGAAATACTACCAAACCTACAGCCTCATGATCATCGACGAGGTCGGGTTCCTCCCGATAGAGAAGGGGGACTCGGACCTGCTCTTCCAGCTGATCTCGATGCGCTACGAGAAGAAGAGCACGATCATGACGAGCAACAAAGGGTTCAACCATTGGGGCGAGGTCTTCGGGGATCCCGCCCTCGCCAACGCCATGGTCGACCGGATTCTGCATCACTGCAAGGTCATCCAGATAGTCGGCCCATCCTACAGAATGAAAGGAAAGGAGGACCTCTTCAAAGAGTGATTACCGAAACTGGTGAAAAATAAATTGCCCAAAAGGGGATGCGGACAAAA
>SFUB01000029.1 GCA_004561785.1 bacterium
TCGGCAAGCCCATAGGATAAGGATAATAGGTATCAGGAAAAATCAAATGATATCAAATCTCCCAAACAAAAGCGTTTAGAATTAAGTTTCATTTTGCGAACTTGAATGAATCAAAAAGGAAGCGCCCGCTTCCTTTTTTGCACGTGGCCTTAAGGAGAATAGCTTTCCGAGCGTTAGAAAAGCCGCTTCTCAGCCGAAGAGGCAAGGGAAGCGGCCTTAAGGCAGGGTTTTGCGGCCTTTTATTCTCCGTGGGAATAATTTGGGGCAGCGACGGTCATATCGACGTCGTGGGGATGGGATTCCCGGAGACCGGCATTCGTGATCTGAACGAAATGGGCGTTCTTCCGGAGAGCCATCAGATCTTTGGCGCCGCAATAGCCCATGCCGCTCTTGAGCCCGCCGACGAGCTGATAGGCGACCTCTTCCACGGTTCCGCTATAAGGGACCTTCGCCTCGATGCCTTCGGGGACGAGTTTCTCGATGGAGGTCGTCGACTTCTGGAAATAACGGTCCGCGGATCCGCGCTTCATGGCGGCAAGAGAGCCCATGCCAACATAGGTTTTGAATTTCTTGCCGTTGGCCTCCTCATGGACTTCGCCCGGGGATTCCAAGGTGGCGGCGAGCAAGGAACCGAGCATCACCGTGTCCGCGCCCAAAGCCAAGGCCTTGACGATGTCTCCAGAATATTTAAGGCCCCCGTCCGCGATGACGCAGACGCCTTTGTCCGCGCAATAGGTGGCCACTTCATCCACGGCGCTGGCTTGGGGCATGCCCACCCCGGAGACCACGCGGGTGGTGCAGATCGAGCCGGGGCCGATTCCGACTTTTACCGTGTTGGCCCCCGCTTCGATAAGATCCTCGGCCGCTTCTTTGGTGACGATGTTCCCGGCGATGATCTGAAGATCGGGATAAGTCGCCCTCATCTCGGCGACCACGCGCAGGATGTTTTTGGAATGGCCATGCGCCGAATCGACGGTGATGACGTCAGCGCCCGCTTGAAGCAACGCCTCCACCCGTTCCATGGTGTTGGCCCCGACCCCGACCGCGGCGCCGACCAAAAGGCGTCCTTTGGAGTCCAAGGAAGCCTTGGGGTTATCCCCCACCTCCGCTTCTTTGACGAGTTTCACTTGCTCCGCTTGGGCCTCAACGGACATGTTCTTGTGAATCATGCCGATGCCGCCCACGCGAGCGAGAGCGATGGCAAGCCTCGATTCCGTGACCGTATCCATGGCGGCGGAAACGAGTGGGATGTTCAATTTGATCTTCGGGGTTAGATAAGCCGAAGTGTCGACCTCGGCAGGCACCACTTCCGATTTCTGCGGCACCAAAAGAAGATCGTCGTAAGTGAGCCCTAAACGGATATCGTCAAGCTTCATGAGGTTCCTCCAAATAAGAAAACTGCTTTGAAATAGAATAGCATTTCCGCCCATTCTTTTTCATCGTAGCGCTTTCTTGTTCATCCTTTTCTTTAGAGGTTGCCTCCGCTGAGAAGGATTGTTACGATAACACAATAACTTTCACCGATACCCACAGGAGTGAACCCATGAAAGAAATGGTGATGTCTCAGGAGCAGATCCAAACCATCTGCCAAAAACTCGGCAACCAGCTCACGATCGAACTCGCCCACGAGGAGAAGATCCCTCTTTTCGTCGGCGTCATGAAAGGGGCGCTCAATTTCTTCTATTCCCTCGTTCCCTACGTGAAGAGGAAAATCATGACCGATTTCGTGGAGACTTCCTCTTACGAAGGGACCCACTCCACCGGGATCGTTCGTCTCACCAAAGACCTCTCGATCTCGCCTAACGGCAGGACCCTCGTCATCGTGGAAGACGTGGTCGACACGGGCCTCTCAATGAAATTCCTCGTCGCCTATTTGAAACAGCACTACAAGCCCAAGCGCATTCTCATCTGCGCCCTCTTCGATAAGCAGGCCATGAGGAAAGAGGACGTCAAGGTCGATTTCAGCGGCATGGTCTTGACCGAAAACAAATTCCTGATCGGCTTCGGGCTTGATTACCGCGAGCTCGACCGCGAGCTCCCCTACGTCTATGTTCCTGAGGAAAAAGACATCCAAGAAATGGATGCGATGCTGGACGGAGACAAGGCCGAGTCGTTGCGCTGACCCTTCCGCTCAATTGCCTATACCTAATATATAGGATACAAAAAGCCCCGCGCTGCAACGCGGGGCTATTTTCATGGACGAATCAGTTCTGGGTTCCGAAGATGCGATCTCCCGCATCGCCTAGGCCAGGGCAGATGTAGGCGTTCTCGTTGAGTTGCCTATCCAAAGCGCCGATATAGAGCGGCACATCGGGGTTCGCTTCGCAGAAGGCTTCGACGCCCTCGGGGGCGGCGATGATGCAGACGAAGTGGATGTGCTTAGCGCCGTGTTTGCGGAGCATCTTGATCGCGTCGATGCCGCTGCCGCCGGTGGCGAGCATCGGATCCAAGAGATAGACCTCCATGTCTTCCAAGCCCTTGGGGAGCTTGCAATAGTATTCGTGGGGTTCATGGGTCGCTTCGTCGCGGTAAAGCCCGATGTGGCCCACGTGGGCGGTCGGGATGAGTTCGGTGAAGCCATCGACCATCCCCATGCCGGCGCGGAGGATCGGCACGAAGCATAGATTGTGGCCGACGACCATCGGCTGGACGGTCTTTTCGATCGGGGTTTCGATCTCAGTGGGGACGGTGGGGAGATCGCGAAGGGCTTCATAAGCCTCCATCATGGCGATTTCCTTGACCACGGGGCGGAACTCGCTGGTCGGGGTCAGCTTGTTGCGGAGGATCGAGATTTTGTGCTTGAGCAAAGGGTGCTCAAGCAAAACGACGTTGGGATGAGCGGACAAATCCATGGGGGAATACCTTCTTTCTAGCCCTTTATAGTACCATAGGCCCTCCTCCAAAAACAGGCGAAAAAAGAGTTTCCACCGGTAAACCGCTTTCAACTTCAAAAGGACTTCCGCCACGATATATTTAAATAACGTCGATAGGTCGTATATGCCGGGGATATGGTCCGACAGTTTCTACGCTTGATCCATGAAGTCAAGCACTACGAACTAGGAAAGGAAGCAAAAGAGAAAATACGCGAAATCAGCTCTCATTTTTGCGTTTTTCCCCTTTGCTTCGGAACCAAACTCCGGCGTGATCCTCCTAACGGCAATGGTCTAATTCAACAAACAAGGAGGAAAGACTATGGCTGAAACAGTTTCCACTGTAGAAACCTCGTCGGAGAGCAAATTACCGGGTGGGTGGTCGCCCAAAACCGGATTCGGGAGATGGCTCGACAATTACTTCGGCATCTCTTCCAGGGGGTCTTCGATCCTCAAAGAGCTCATCGGGGGGCTCGTCATCTTCCTCGCGATGTTCTACATCCTTCCGCTCAACGCCGGCATGCTTTCCAGCAACTGGGCCGGCGGCGCTTTGGCTCTTGGGCAGCCTAACGTCAAAGAGATTGGGCAGGTCACCTATATCTTGCTCTATGGGGACAACTGGGCAACCGTCGAAGAGGTCCGCGCGGGCGTCTTCGCCGCTACCGCCATCTCCGCTGCGGTCACCACGATCTTCATGGGATTCTACGGCAAACTTCCGGTCGGCCTTGCCTCTGGGCTCGGCCTCAACTCTCTCATCGCCTTCAACGTCATGCTCGGCATGGGCTGGAACTTCGCCCAGGCTATGTGCCTCGTCATGGTCGACGGCGTTCTCTTCCTCATCGTTTCCATCACTCCGCTCCGCGGATGGATCGTCCGTCACATCCCGAAGTCGCTCAAATTCGCGATTTCCGCGGGCATTGGCTTCTTCATCTGCTTCATCGGTTTCCAGAACATCGGCATCATCCGCAACAGCGACGCCACTCTCGTGACCCTCGGTGACTTCCGCAGCCTGCCCGTCCTGATCGGTTTGCTCGGCATCGTCCTCGTCCTTGCCCTGTCCGCTTTGCCTCAGAAGACCAAAGCCCTCTTCTGGGTCAATAAATTCGCCGTCATCATCGCCATCGTCGTCATGGCGATCCTCTGCGGCTCTCTTGGAACCGCCGGCGTCGATGGCTTCGAGCCCTTCTACAACGACGCTTACCACATCTCCTCGGTCGGCAACTTCGGCAAAATCTTCGGCGCCGCCTTCTTCGGCTTCGATGTCTTCGCCCAGCCGATGGCCTACGCCTTCACCTTCTCCCTCCTCTTCGTTGACTTCTTCGATACCACCGGCACCTTGGTCGGCGTCGAAGCCGGTGCTGGCATGGTCGATGAACAAGGCCGCATCACCGTCAACGACAGGCCCGCGATGATCGTCGACGCCGCCGGAACCGTCTTCGGCTCCATCTGCGGAACCACGACCGTCACCTCCTTCGTCGAATCCACCACTGGCGTCGCCGCCGGCGCCCGCACCGGGCTCGCCGCCGTCGTCACTGGCTTGCTCTTCGCTTTGAGCCTCCTCATCTACCCCGTTCTCAGCGCTTTCTCCTGCAACTCCGTCACCGGCTTGGCTCTCATCTACGTCGGCGTCTGCATGTTCAAGAACCTTGAGAGGCTTGAGTGGAAGGATTGGATCGCCGTCGCGAGCGGCTTCATCACCGTCATCGTGATGTGCGTTGCCTACTCCATCTCCGATGGCATCGCCTGGGGCTTCATCACTTACACCGCCATGACCCTCTGCGCCGGACGCTTCAAGAAGGATGACATCGCCGTCGCCGCTTGCTCCGTCGCCTTCCTTGCCATCTACATCGTGAAATACGCGACTCACATCGCCTGATTTTCGATTGAATTTCCTTAAACGGGGGCGCCATTATGGCCGCCCCCGTTTATAATGCTCAGCGAAAGGAACGCTTTCCTATGAATCTAGAAAACTACATCGGCGTCACGCCGGATTTCCCCAAGAAGGGCATTTCCTTCAAAGACGTTTCCCCTTTGCTTCGTTCTCCCGAAGCTTTCAAAGAGGCGATCGATCGCTTAGCCGAAATGGCTGAGAAATACCATCCGGACGTGATCGTTGGCCCCGAATCCCGCGGATTCCTATTCGGAGCCGCATTGGCCTACAAGATGGGCATCGGCTTCGTGATGGCCAGGAAGTCCGGAAAACTCCCCGGAGTCACTATGAAGGTCTCCTATCAGCTCGAATACGGAACCGCGACCATGGAAGTCCCCGCGGACTCCTTCAAAAAAGGCGACCGCGTGCTCATGGTCGATGACCTCATGGCCACCGGAGGCACCTTCGCGGCTTTGAAGAAACTCATCGCTTTGGCCGGCGGAGAAGCCGTCGCCTGCCTGACCGTCATCAACCTCGAAGAGCTCCACGGCGAAAAAGCCGTCGGGCTCCCCTGCGAGTCTTTGATGAATCTATCAGACTCCCATTGATAAATCCGCAAATCAGGCCCGCTTCGGCGGGTTTTCTTTTAAAAAATTTCTGGTTTTCTGGCAAGGCGGAAAAAGGAAAGGGCCGAGCTCAAGGCCTTGAAAACCATGGGTCTCAAACAAGGCGGGTATCTATTGGGGGCCCTGTTCCAATCCGCCCTCCCCCTCCTGTTTTCCTCTATGATCGTCTTGGCTGCCTATCACATCTTCATGGGCGCGTTCTTCGGCTTCGCCGGATTCACTTTCTATTTCGCTTGGTATTGGTACCTCGTCTATTTCCTCCCCGTCCTTCTCACCGGGGCTTTCAAGGCGATTCAAGGCACCGTGGAATTCCAAAGGGAAATCAGCGCGAACCAATAAGCGAAAGACCCGCGATCCCCCTTACCAAAAATGCATGCCTAAAGTTAGAATGGTGGATGAAAAGAGGTAAGTTATGCAAGAAAGCGATTTGCTGAGCCTAATCAAATCCCGCCATTCGTGCCGGGCGTTTTCCAACCAACCGGTGGAAGACGAGAAAATCGACCAAATCATCGAGGCCGGGATCTTGTCCCCGACCGGGATGAACCGCCAGGAGACCATCTTTTTGAAGATTGGCGACCCCATCTTGATCGAAGAACTCGAAAAGCTGAACGCCGCCTTCACCCACAATCCCGCGGGCCATCCTTTTTACGGGGCCAAGAGCCTCATCGTCGTCTTGGCTGGGAAATCCTCCAACACCCGCGTTTATGACGGTTCCATCGCCATGGGCTATATGATGCTAGAAGCCTCCTCCTTGGGGCTAGGTTCCTGCTGGATCCACCGGGCGAAGGAAGTCTTCGAGACCGAGCAAGGGAAAGCGATCCTTAAGAAAGCGGGGATCGAAGGGGACTACGAAGGGATCGGAAATCTGATCTTGGGTTACGAAGATCCGGATAAGAACCCCCTTCACCCCAAACAAGGCGAAGGCAGAATCTATTCCTTATAAGCGAATACGAAAAAGCGGCAGGATCCGCACTCCTGCCGCTTTCCTTTTGGCGATTAAGCGTTATTTGGCTTGCTCGGCAGGCTTCTTCTCGCGGAGGATCGCGTTGAGGACGATGCCGATGATCATGGAGACGGAGACCGAGGTGATCGCAACGGTCGTGTCGCCGAAGACGAAGGAGAACATCAAGCCGCCGATGCCAGCGACCAAGACGGCGGAGCTCACGAACATGTTCTTGGTGTTGCTCATGTCGATGTGCTCATTGACGAGCATCTTGACGCCGGAGGAAGCAATGAACCCATAGAGGATCATGGAGACGCCGCCGGTGACGCAGGCCGGGATGGTCTGGACCAGACCCATCAAGGGGCTGAAGAAGCCGAGCAGGATGGAGAAGAGGCAAGCGAGGAAGATGACTTTGGTGGAAGCGATTTTGGTGACGCCGACGACCGCGACGTTTTCGCCGTAAGTGGTGTTGGCGGCGCCGCAGCAAATACCGGAGATGGCCGTGGCAACGCCGTCGCCGATGAGGGTGCGGGTCAAGCCGGGGTCAACGAGAAGATCGCGCTGAAGGACGCCGGAGAGGTTCTTGTGGTCGCCGATGTGCTCGCAGATGGTGACCAAGGAGACGGGAATGAAGATGAGGGCCGCCTGGCCGACCGCGGAGCCGGAGAGGGGGACGACGCTGCTCGATTGAGCGGCGAGGAAGAGGAACTTCGGATAATCGAGGAAGGATTGAACGGTGATGTGAGCTTGGCCATTCTGAACGAAGAGACTCACTAAGGGGTCGAAGTTGATGACGTGGCAATAGTCGCTGCCGCAGCCGTAGTAGCCGATGAGGGTGAACACCATCGCGGCGACATAGCCGCTGCCCATGCCGATCACGAAAGGAACCAAGGAGACGGTCCCTTTGCCGTAGTGGGCGCAGATCGCGGTGACGACCATCGCGATGAGGCCGGAGATGATGGCGCACCAGTTATAGGCACCGGTGACCGCGCCGGTGGTCAAGTTGCTGACGGCGCTGCCGGCCAAGGAGAGGCCGATGACCATGATGACGGGTCCGACGACGATGGTCGGAAGAAGCTTGTTGAGCCATTTGACGCCGAAGATCTTGACGAGCAAGGCAACGAGGCAATAGACGGCCCCGACCATGGCCATGCCGATCGGAAGAATCCAGAGGTTGACTTGACCGGCGGCCGCATCGATCTTGATGGCGGCGCTCATGGCGGTGATGTAGGCGAAGCTAGAAGCCAAGAAGACCGGGGATTTGAATTTGGTGACGACGAGATAGAAGATGGTGCCGATGCCGGCGCTCACGAGAGTCGGGGCGATCATGACGGCCGCGAGGCTCACCGTCTCTCCGCCAAGTTCCACGGAGGTGCCGGCGAAGACGATCAGCGGGACCGTGATGCAGGCCACGAACATGGCCAAGACGTGCTGGATGGCGAGGATGATCCATTTCCCCGCCTTCTTCGGGGCCTCATCGACCTCGAGCAGCATTCCATTGGGATGGGGTGTGAGCGTTTCGGTTTGAGCGCTCTTTTTGTTTCCAAACATACTATTGGGAACCTTCCTTTCCTGGCAGCAGGCAAAAAAATAAGGCCTCAAAGGCCCAAAAACCAAACACTACGAGGGGAGAATCGCCCTAAGCAGATGGATGCGATTCTCTTCCCGGTTGGCTTCATCTTTCTTCCAGCTCCGGGTCTTTAGTCTAAGGCCCAGTCCGTTCGCTGGGAAGAGGCTAATTTCTTTTGGAAGCGCTTTCTAAAAATCGCCCTTGTTCGAATGCCATCGTTCCCCTTTCGGGGAAAGCAAAGAAGATCGTCCCATCAAAATCGATGGGGCTATAATGGACTCAGGAGGATCGCTATCCATGAACGAAATCAAAAAAGAGGATTTGCTTAGGCAAGCCAAAATCTGCCGTCTCAAGCTCGACCTCGGCCTCATTGAAAAGGGCATCGAGGAAAACAAGGAAGTCGCCGCCGAGGAGAAGGATAACTTCTTCAAAAAGATCGGCAAAGGCATCGGCAACTCCGTGAAGAAGAGCCGCACCGAAGCATTGCAGAAGGCCTTGGCGAAAGACCAAGCGAAGATGGTCGAGATCAATCCCGACAAAGTCGAAATCAAGCAGGAGGATTTCCGTTCCCTCTGCGAGAAAGTCTTAAATACCCCGGCCAAGAAAGCCGCTTTCGGCCTTTATTACCTCGCCAGCGAAGACTTTGAATACGAAGAAGGCAAGGAAACCAACGAAAGCCTCTCCGAGGCTCTATTTGGGGACAAGGAATCCCTCAGTAGGCTTTCCAATGAGCTGAACGCCAACTTCCGTTCCATCGCCGGCGCGCTTTTCTCTGGAATGAAGTTCACCGATGAGGCTAAAGTCGCCATCGGGAAATACTTTGAAACGCTCGAAAACCCCGCAAAAGGAGAATGCGCCCTCTGCAAAGCCAAAGATGCTTTGGGCGAGAAAGCCGATTCCGTCGCCGCCGTTTTGGCCGTGTTGCTTTGCGGGAACGCGGGCCTTCCCTATTGCAGCGACGAAGAAAAGAGCAAGACCGCGTTGCTGGGGATCTCCAAAGAGTCCTTCCAGGCCGTTTTGGCTTTGAAGGCCACTTTGATCCAAGAAGAGAAGAAGGGCTGGAGCAACGAAGAGAAGGAAGCCAACGTGAAAGGCATCCTCCGCGTCTTCGCCGATTTCTCCTATCTGGCCCGAGTCGCCTATTTGGCCTATGGGGAGAAGAAAGAACCCAGCGAAGAGAAGATCAAAGGCGTGAACGCCTTCCTCGATCAGTTCGAAAGCCTCCTCAAGTAAGGCAGAACGAAAGCTGCCCCCGGATTCCGGAGGCAGCTTTTCTCTTGCGGCAACTTACTGATAACGCTGAACCCCAAGGAGGCGATTCGCTTTCTCGACTTCATCAGGAGTCGGCGGATTCACCCCTTTAAGCGCATACGGTATCCCTAATTTCTCGTATTTAAAGGTCCCTAGCGTGTGATAGGGCAGCACTTCGATCCGCTGGATATTCCCTAAGGAGGCAAAGAACTCGCCTTCTTTTCTCAGGAACTCTTCTCGGTCGTTATACCCCGGGACCAAGACCCTTCGCACCCAGACGGGGACCTTCTTCTCATCCAGATAGCGGAAGAGGCTGAGGACGTTTTGATTGCTCGCCCCCACCAGTTTCTTATGTTGCTCTTCGTCGATCACTTTCATGTCGAGGAGGAATAGGCTGGAATTCTCGAGCAATTCGTCGAATCTCGCCAGCCACTTCGGGTCCTTCCGGAAGGGGCCTCCCGCCGTGTCAATCGCCAAGGAAATCCCGTTTTTGCGGCATATCTTGGCGAATTCGACCAAAAAGTCCAATTGGGACAAGGGCTCTCCGCCAGAGACGGTGATTCCCCCGTTGTCCTTCCAATATGGCTTGAAACGGATGAGTTTCCGGAACGCCTCTTCCGGGGTGATCGGATTTTTCTTAAGGAAAGGCCAAGTATCGGGATTATGGCAAAACAGACAACGGAAGGGGCAGCCTTGCAGGAAAAGGACAGACCGGACGCCCGGGCCGTCCACGAGGGCAAAAGACTCTATGGATTGATAATAGCCTAACGTCCCCATTCTTTTTCCTTTTATAAAGCGTGATGGCAGGTTCTGGAGATGACGTCCATCTGCTGCTCTTTGGTGAGGTCGATGAACTTGACCGCATAGCCGGAGACGCGGATCGTGAAGTTCGCGTATTCGGGCTTCTCAGGATGGTTCATCGCGTCGATGAGCTTCTCGGTGCCGAAGACGTTGACGTTGAGATGATGGGCGCCTTGGTCGAAATACCCGTCGAGGACTTGGGCGAGGTTGTTCTCTTTCTCCTCCTCGCTGTGGCCGAGGGCATCCGGAGCGATCGTCTGGGTGTTCGAGATGCCGTCAAGAGCATACTCATAGGGGAGTTTTGCGACGGAATTGAGGGAAGCGAGCAAGCCGTTCTGCTCCGCGCCATAGGAGGGGTTCGCGCCGGGGGAAAGGGGCTCGCCGGCCTTCCTACCGTCAGGGAGGGCGCCGGTGGCTTTCCCGTAGACGACGTTGGAAGTGATGGTAAGGATCGAGGTGGTAGGCTCAGAGTCGCGATAGGTGTGATGTTTGGCGACCTTGCCCATGAAAGACTTAAGGAGCCAGACGGCGATGTCGTCGGCGCGGTCATCGTCATTGCCATACCGCGGGAAGTCGCCTTCGATCTTGAAGTCGGTGGCGATTCCTTCCTCGTTGCGGACGACGCTCACTTTGGCGTATTTGATGGCGGACAAGGAATCGACGACGTGGGAGAATCCGGCGATGCCGGTTGCGAAGGTGCGGCGGACCTTGGTGTCGATAAGGGCCATTTCCGCGGCTTCGTAGTAGTACTTGTCATGCATGTACTGGATGAGATTCAGGGTGTTCACGTAGATCCCCGCGAGCCAATCCATCATCAAATCGAATTTGTGGATGACTTTGTCATAGTCCAAGACCTCATCGACGATGGGGGTGTACTCCGGGCCGACCTGCTGGAAGGTCTTCTCGTCTTTTCCGCCGTTGATGGCGTAAAGAAGGCATTTGGCAAGGTTCGCGCGGGCGCCGAAGAACTGCATTTCCTTGCCGGTCTGGGTCGCGGAAACGCAGCAGCAGATGGAATAATCGTCGGTCCAGATGGGACGCATGACATCATCGTTCTCGTATTGGATCGAAGAGGTCGTGATGGAGATCTTCGAAGCGTACTTCTTGAAGGCCTCGGGGAGGCGGGAGCTCCAGAGGACGGTCAGGTTCGGCTCCGGGGAGGGACCCATGTTCTCGAGAGTATGAAGGAAGCGGAAGTCGTTCTTGGTGACCATGGAACGTCCGTCTTGCCCCATGCCCGCGACTTCCAAGGTGGCCCAGACAGGGTCGCCGGAGAAGAGGGCATTATAAGAGGGGATGCGGGCGAACTTCACCATGCGGAATTTCATGACGAGGTGGTCGATGAGCTCTTGGGCCTCCTCTTCGGTGAGGACGCCGTTTTGCAGGTCGCGTTGAATGTAGATGTCAAGGAAGGTGGAGATGCGGCCGACGCTCATGGCGGCGCCGTTCTGAGTCTTGATGGCGGCGAGATAGCCAAAATAGAGCCATTGGACGGCTTCTTTGGCGTTTTTCGCGGGCAAGGAGATGTCATAGCCATAGGAGGCGGCCATTTCCTTCATGCCCTTGAGGGCGCGGATCTGTTCGGAAAGCTCCTCCCGAAGGCGGATGACGTCATCGGTCATCGTGCCATCGCCGCAGCTTGCTTTGTCTTCTTCTTTCCAAGCGATCAACTGATCGATGCCATAGAGGGCGACGCGGCGGTAGTCGCCGACGATCCTGCCGCGGCCATAGGTATCGGGAAGGCCGGTGAGGATTTTGTTGTGGCGGCATTTGAGCATTTCGGGGGTATAGGCATCGAAGACGCCGTCATTGTGGGTTTTCTTATAAAGATGGAAGGCCTTGTGGATTTCCGGATCGACGGAATAACCGTAGGTGGAAAGGGCGGTCTCAGCCATCTTGATGCCGCCGTAAGGCATGAAAGCCCTCTTCAAAGGCTTATCGGTCTGAAGCCCCACCACTTTCTCAAGGTCTTTGTCCAAATAGCCGGGGCCATAGGAGGTCAAAGAGGAAACGACGGAAGTCTCCATGTCGAGGACGCCGCCCTTGGCGCGTTCTTCTTTTTGGAGCCTTTGGAGTTCGTCCCAAAGCTTCGCGGTGGCAACGCTCGGGCCAGAAAGAAAACTCTCATCCCCATCGTAGGGGGTGTAGTTATTCTGGATGAAGTCGCGAACATCGCACTCTTCTTTCCATTTACGGCCCGAGAAATCGGACCAGGCTGAATTTTCAATCATGATCTGTCTCCTTCATACGGAGAAATTAAAAAGGTTGGAAAGGGCCTGAACAAGAAAAGCGCTCAAGAAAGCGCTATCAAATGTTAATGATTCTAATCATGAATGTTTTTCATCGGCGTAATCGATGCTTTCGCCGGTGTTTCAAGAATGAAAAAGAGCCCTCGGAAGGGCCCTTATCAAAGTTGGTTTATTTGTATTTGACCATCAGGGTGTGGGAATCCTGAAAGGCCGTGTAAACCGAGGAAAGAGGCATGTTGTTGACGATGCGGTAGATGCACTCCCCAAGCATGTCCGCCAAGGAGATGGCCTTGACGAAGGGGAGTTCGGCGAACCTCTCCGGCAGGGGAATCGAATCCGTGACAATGATCTCGTCGAAGGCTTTCCCGTCTTTGATGAGATCGTAACAAGGATCGGAGAAGACGGCGTGGACGGCGGCCATGCGGACCGATTTCGCGCCGAATTTGCGGATGGCGTTGGCGGCGTTGACGGCGCTTCTGCCCGTATCGATCATGTCGTCGACCAAGATGCAGTCTTTCCCTTGGACGTCGCCGATGAGGTTCATGACCTCCGGGGCGCCGGTGGCGTTGCGCCTTTTGTCGATGATGGCGATGGGGCAGTTGTTGAATTGCTCCGCCAAATCGCGGGCGCGGCCGACTCCGCCGTGATCGGGGGAGACGACGACGAGGTTGCTGAGGTCGGGTTTGGTCTGGAGGAGCGCTCCGCCGAGAAGGGGGACGGCGGTGAGGTCGTCGGCCAAGCAGGAGAAGAACCCCTGGATCTGGGCGGCGTGGACATTGACGGTGATGATGCGGTCAAGCCCGGCGGCGCAGAGCAAATGGGCGACAAGGGCCGCGGTGATCGGCTGGCGAGCATGGGCTTTGCGATCTTGCCTAGCGTAGCCGAAATAGGGACAAACCAAGTTGATTTCCTTGGCCGAGGAACGGCGCAAAGCATCGATGAAGATAAGCGTCTCCATCAAATGCTCATTCACCGGAGGGCAAGTGGACTCGATGATGAAGATCTGCTTTCCGCGGACCGAATCGATCGGCTCGACGAGCGTCTCCCCGGAAGGGAACTTCTTCACGACTCTTTCGCCCAGCTTGACGTTGAGCTTGGCGGCGATCGCCTCGGCGAGCTTCTGGTTGGCCGAGAGCGAGAAAACGACGGCGTTGTCTAACATGGATAAATCATCCTCCCCGAACATCCATTTAGTCTAAGCCATCCCCGGGGTCAAAGGGAGGGGGTATTTCCGATTAGAAAGCGCTTCCGCTACGTCTTTGAGCCGGTCTTTGCCCAAGGTTTCTTTCCAAATCGAATTGAAAATGCGCCCGCCCTATCTTGAAGAGGGACGCCAAAAGTCTCTGGAGCGGCAAGAACTAAACGGACGGAATAAATGCGTAGAAAACAGTCTATTTCCAGATGTTCCTAATCGTTTTATTGGCGTTCTATTCCTTTTTGTCCGTGGAAACCGGACGCCCTTTTTCGTCGTAGTTGCTGGCGGTGCTTTTTTGTTTATTCGGATCGATGAAAATGAGCTTGGAGAACCAACCCGCCGCTTTCTTCGGCTTGGCTTCGGCTTCCCGGATCTTCTCGATGCCGTTTTCGATGACGGTTTTCACGGGATTCGGGATGGCTTCCTGAAGCCTTTCCCTGGCTTGGGCAACACCTTCTTTGTATTTGATCCTGATTTCGTCATAGCGCGCGCTTAGGCCAGATTTCCTAGCCCATTTCGCAACCCGGGTGAACACTCCGGCGGAGAGGATGAAATCAATGAGAATGACCCCATAGACGAGTCCCAAAAGGAAAATGAAACCGAAATGGGCCGGAGTCCCATCCGTTCCGAACATATAGGCATAGGCGACTTGGGCGAGTTTATAAACGAACGGGTTGAGCCCATAGTAGAAAATCACCGCGAGGGCGAACCAGATGAAGTTGAATTGGGGGCAGATGATGCCCATGATGTTCCCCCTCATGTTCGTGTAATCCCAGAGTTTAACCTTGAAGCCCTTCACGAAGATAAGCCCCGCCACGAATTCCAAGAGGATCATGGACAAGGTCATGATGGCGATGGGGAGCAAGTCGGCGACGCAGGCGCCCCTAGCTTCGCCTAAGAAGTCGTAGAAACCATAAGGGTTATAGAAGGACCAAGACGGCAGGTAATAAAGAAGCAGGACGACCACCGTGAACATGAGGACGACCCCGAAGCCGTACAAAGGGAGCCAAGGGCCCCTCATGAAACCGGGATTCACCCATTTCTTGGCGGTGAAGAATCTCCGGAAGAGGACTTCAAGAAGATAGCCAAGAAAAGCGCCGGTAAGAAACAAAAAGAGATAAAGGAGAATAGCCTGAACGGGTCTCAATCCAAAGATCATAGATAAGCCTCCGCTGAGATTGTTTCCATTTTGGTCGAAAAGCAGCCTCGTTACAATGGGGGCAAGAAAAACCCCGGGAGGAGAAAGCCCGGGGTCGGAGGAAGCGAATGAGCCAAGAGGCGCGATAAGTCCCTCTTTTTCAAGAGGTGGGCATCCTCGTCTTCC
>SFUB01000109.1 GCA_004561785.1 bacterium
CTCAGGGCACCTGCGCTCCAATAGCCACGCGCTTGCCTGCCACGTGCCGTCGTCGGCCGCTTGGGTTATGCGCGCCATGTGCCTCGCTTGGAACTCGGCTTTGGCCTTTTTGTATCGCTTCAAAAACTGCGCGTGTTTGCCCTTTTCCCTTCCCGCGGCCAGTTCTTTGTCGCCCTCCCTTTGCCAATAGAAGAAGGCTTCTTCGCTGATGTCGGCGTAATCGCACGCCGACTTTATGCTCATGCCGAGCCTCACGGCGCTGAGGAAAGCGTCTATTTTCTCAGGGTAATTCGTAAGCAAATCCCTTCTTCCCATGTCACTCCTCTTCCTTCCAGTCCACGATGCTCATGGGGTCCTCTTCCAGGTTGTTCTCATCGTACCAATAGACCGGTTTTTGCCCCTTCGTCCAAAGGACGAAGAAACTCGCTTTGTTCACTTCCGGAACCTTCGGGTCCATGAGGACCTTCTGGATGCTCTGCGGGATGAACCCGCCAAGAGCCTTCCTGTCCTCGTCCGTCAGCTTCATCACGCTTTTGCAGAACATCTCATTCGCCATAGCGAACCTCCTTGCTTCCGGTTTTGTTGCCGGCAAACTTCTTCCCTTCTTCGCTGTTCCTTCCCAGCACCTGGTTCATGCTCATGTCCACGTTCTTGTTCCCTTTGAACATCTTCAGGCATTTCGCGAACGTGAGGGAACTCCTGAACCCCTCCATCGTCACGGATAGGTCCACGAGCCTTCCCTTGCCTCCGTTGTACCTGCGCGCGCTGTTCACCGCGGCTCTTGTTAATCCTTCGTTGAGGTGGTTCAGCACGATGCTGACCTTATACCCCCTGTCCAGCAGTCCCTGGACCAAGTCGGTGATTTTCTTGTCGTTGTCCCCGACGGTTTGGTAGATGAAGTTGCTCCCCTTCTCCACGGCCCTGCCGAACATCGTGTCGGGCTTGTCCCACTTTCCCAGTATCGCCTTCTGCGTCCCCTGGGTGGCGAAGTTCCAGCGGTAATCCTGCCCGGACTCGTTCCAGTTCTCGTCGAGCCCGTACTTTCCCCTTCCCTCGGGGTTCGTCTTCCCGCTTTTTGCGACGCCTGAGTAATTGGGGTCCGCGTTGCGGTATTTGTCCGGGTCGAAGGAAATCGCGCCTTCTATCATCGGCTTCATCTTCTCGCTGTTTTTGGCGAGGAAGGTCTTCCCGCTTCCGGCGGGGCCCAAAAGAATGAAGCACTCGCGCCCGTTCTTGATTTCACCTCCGCCTTTGCCGGTCAGGTCGTAGTTCGGGTTCTCCTCGTAGAACTTGATGGCCTTGTCGATTTCCTCCTTCGATACGGAAGGCCTGATTTCCCCGCTCTCGCCGAAGATTTCGTCCGCGTGCCTCTTCACGTCCCTGAGGTACTCCCGAACCTCTTCGTCGTTATTCGCGATTTCGAGGAACTTCTTTTGATATTCCTCGTTTTTACTCGACAGGTATTCGTCGAATTCGGCCATCCCGAAGGCGTATCTCTCTTTGTGGGTGAATTTCCCCTGGATGGAATCGGCCACCTTCTCGGTCCTGTCGTTCGTCATGGACGCCCCTCCGTGTTTTTCGAAGAAGGCGTTCACCTCCTCTTGGAACGTCTCGTCGCTCATGTCCCCGCTGATTTGGTCGTCGAGGATTTTGAGGGCCAAGTCGTCCCCGTTATCCGCAGCGCTTTTGATGTAGGGGTACTGCTTCCCCTTAAGCCAATGAATCTTTCCCATAAGCCAATTATTCTACTTTTCCCCTCCCGTTGCTAGCAGGTGCATTGCGACTGACGCGTTTTTCACGTCGTTCGCCTTCTTCGTCTCCTGAATCCTCTTCACGAAAGGCTCGAAGTCCTTCTCGTCGCATACGGCCACCATGTTCGGCGCTTCCTGCTCCAGGCGTTCTAGAACGGCCCGTACGTCGTCGAATTCCTTCGGGGTGAATAGAAAGGTCATCGTCTTGAATTTGACCGGCTCCGCGAGGTTTAGGACCTCGCCTTCGGAAACGCCCTGCTTAGCCAAATCCTCCACGCTGACGAACGACTCGAGTTTGTCGTCGATGGAGTCCATCTCCTCGTAGAGTTGCCTCAGGATGCTTTTGTCGCTCGTCCCCACGATTGAGTTGTGGGCCAATTGCTTCGCGATTATCTGGGACCGCGTGAGGTTGCTCTCGTCGAGGAGAACCGGGATTTCCGTTATCCCCGCGGCCCGGCACGCCCTGACCCTGTGGTGCCCTGACACGATTTCGATTTTCCCGTCTTTGAGCACGCAATAGGGCAGGCTTTCCAACCCGCCCCTTTTCTTGACGTTTGCCACGAGTTGGGAGAAAGCCTCTTTGCCCATCGTTTGGGCGTTCAGGCTTTGCTCCTTCAATTCGGAGTTGATGTCGACTTTCGCTATCTTAAGGTTATTTCCCAAATCGCTTAGAACCTGCATCCTGCTTCCTCCTGTTGTCGTTTGAGCGCTTCATCGCGCCAAGCCATTCCTCGAATATCTCCATGATGTCCCGCTGGTGCGTGATAGGCGCTTCGTACAGCAAGTCGTACATGCCCGTCTTGTCGTCGTATTTTCGGCTCTTCAGCCTCATCGTGCGCCTCATGACCTTGTTTTCCGGATAGGGCGAAATCGACGCCGT
>SFUB01000110.1 GCA_004561785.1 bacterium
GAGGACGATTTCAAGGAAATCCAGGAAAGCGTCTCGCGCCTCCAGGATTCCATCGGCAAGTTCTTCCGCGAATTCGAAATCGCCGTCCCTTACGACTCCATCGATTCCGCTTTGGAAATCATCCAGTCCAAATGGGATGAGATGCAGGTGAACTTCGCCGCGCAGGAGGCCGAAAACAAAGCCAAGATCCCGATGTATAAACGCATCGTGGACTATATTTCCTCTCCTGAAGTCATCGAGCAGGACCGCCGCGCCTTCACCTCTGATTTGTTCGACAGCGCGAACGTATTCGGCATCACCTGCACCAGCAGCGACCGTTTCGGACGGAACAATCTCGACGTTCTCTCGGATTACGGCATCGAAGGAATCGATATCAAGTCGGCAGGCATCGACGTGGTCATCATTGATGAGGTGTCAAAATCGAGCTTCATCGATTTGCTCATCCCCATCCTATACGGCAAAACCGTTATTCTTGTCGGCGACCACAGGCAGCTCCCTCCGATGTATGAATTCGCCAAGCTCAGGACGGAGGATTTCGAAGGCCTCGACCCCAAGTACATCAGCGAGGATCTCAACAAGGAATACACGAAGCTTTGCGAAGAATGCTTCTTCAAAACCTTGTTCGAACGCATTCCTGACGCCTTCAAGACGATGCTCGTCCAGCAGTACCGCTGCCACGAGGACATCATGCGCGTCTTCAACCACTTCTATCACGGCCAATTGCGTCTAGGGTGGCCCGGCCAGAACAACGCAAAGCAGCATGGCATCCGCATCGTTTCCAATGGACGTCTGATCATCGAGCCCGAAAAGCATGTCTATTTCGTGGATTGCAAGGGCTTTGAGACCCATCAGCAGGATTCGACGTCCATGTACAACACCGGCGAGGCCGTAGTCGTTGCTGAGCTCGTCAAGAAGATCAACGCCTATCTGAAGGAAAACCCGAGGGCCGAGGCGGATAAGCTAAGCATCGGCATCATCTGCACTTACGGCGATCAGGCCAGGCGAATCAAAGAGCTGATGCGGAAGGTCAAAACCGACGCTTTCAAGGGCGATTCGGAACGCCTCATCGTTTCTACCGTCGACGACTTCCAGGGCGACGAACGCGACATCATCATCCTCTCAACGGTCCGTAACCCAGAGAAGCCCGAAAGGTCCAATCCTGGGTTCATCCTCGCCTATCAGCGTATCAACGTCGCTCTCTCTAGGGCGAGGCGATTGCTGATCGTCGTCGGCAACAAGAAATACCTTGAGACAAAGGGGATCATCGATTTGCCTGATGTCAACGGGAATCCTGCCCATGACCAAAAGCACTTCAGGGTATACGAAGAAATCATCAATACGATTGAGTCGTTTGGGAAATCCATCGACGACATCTATGTTTTGGAAAACAAAGGAGGCGTGATCAATGGATAAGTTCACATTGGAGACTTCCCTCCAATTCCCCGTCTTCCGCTTGACGGAACTCGTTTCCTATAGCGTCGTCAGAAAGCCTAGCGGCGTCGCCTACATCGTCTTGGTTTTGATTCGCGATTCCAAGCAACGGACAATGAGGCTGGTTGATGCACTCGTCAACTTCGGTGTCCCAGAGCGCCTGCACCACATTTTCAAGGATGCGATCAACGACCTCATCCGACAGGGCCTCATCACCTCTGATTTCGGCGATTCGATTTCTGCCAGCGCATTCTCTACAAGCCGAATCAGCAACTACTCCTTCACCTCAAAGGGCGAGAAGATCTTCGCCGACGGATATATCCCTGCCACTGACGAAAATGGCAACGCGATCGAAAAGGAAACGAAGGTCGACATCTATTACGACATCGCGATGAACTCCTTCTGCCTGAAACTATTCGATGAGCTCGAAGGCCGTCCTTTGAAAGACGCTTCGATCACCCCTGATTTTTTTGAACAATTCTCCGTGGCGAAGAGCGAAGAAGACTTCATCACCGCTTCGAAGGGCCCTGCCATCGGCATAAAGAAAGAGGAGATCGTCACTGGAGTCGAAACTCAAGCCAGAGAGAACTACACGGTCAAATACGAATGCAACATCAACATCGACGGCGATAAAGGCAGCATCGTCTTTGATGACAAGGCTCTCCAGACATTCTTCGACAAACACTATTCGCCGGAAATCGTCAATAAGGCGATTCTGCTGAAGAGCAAATACCATCTCCCCTACCAAAACGTTCCGACATTGAGGCTCGGTCAATTCCCAGAAGCCTCGATTAGGCGCGTCCTGATTCCCAAGGACTTGGGCGAGATTGTAAAGCAGAAGATCCGCCTAATGGTCACCAAAGGGAACTACGACGGCGAAGGTTTCGTCTTGAAGACTAGTTCGGATCTCCCCTTTGGCGCGGAATTTATCCGCGTGAACGCCCAGGGGAACGCAACCGCTTATGTCCCAGGCAACTTCGAATTCGACGTCGAAGGCTTCGGGACCATCCGTGTGCCGCTCGGGTTGGAAATGACTCTCGAGCAGGGTCAGCTCCAAGATAGCTTGAGACCCATCGTAGACGGGTTGACCGCTTTCTCGATGGAGAATTACGAAAAGCTCGTCCGCATTAGCGAATGTAGCAAAGACTACGACGCTGCCTTCCGGGTTGTGGATGGATATCTCGCAAA
>SFUB01000030.1 GCA_004561785.1 bacterium
GATCATTTTGACCTCGGCCCCCATCAAAGAGATGACCAAAGAGAAGGAGATGTCTAAGTCGATTATCTTGAGTGCCTTCATTTTTATGGTGCCGCTCAGGTAATAGGTGGATTGTTTGCTCTTGTCTTCCCCCAACGTCGCCGATCCCAAAAGATAATCGACAAGAATCGGGAGGGACGAGAAGTCCGTCGCGCTCTCTTTGTGAGATTCAAGATCGTTAAGAAGCAGGTCTTCTTTGCTCAGGGAATCGCTGGGGACGCTTAGCCCGATGGAAAGGAAGATCTCCTGTTCCTCCAAAGGCAAATTGATCTGCAGCAAAGAGATTCCCGAAGCTCCGAAGACGATTTTCAAAGCGACGTCTTCCACGCTTCCTAAAACGGACTTGCTGATGACGGCGCTCAAAGTATCTCCGCTTCTTTCGGCGGAGATGAGGATTTTATCCGTGAACAAAGGGGCTAGCTGACCTTGGGCGATTTTGGCCACCAAAGTGGTTGCCAAAGCGTCCCCGGCCGCGGTGAATTTGGTGAAGCGCGGGTCATCGGAGTTCAATAGAGCGGAGACGCAGGAGAGGAGATCGTTCAAAGAGGCCACGGAGAATCGGCCGTACATCTTCTCGGATTTCGGCTCGGTGATGTTCCCGTAGTCCATGTCTTTGTAGGCGCCTATGCCTCCGTTGTGGTTGTCGTTTTTGGAGGAATAGCCAAAAACCATATTGCCATTGGATTTCTCATCCCCGTCTACTTGGACGGAAATAGCGTGCTCGTTGAGATAATCCTTTTTGCGGTCGAGGAAGACGGCTTTCCCAGATCCGGCTTTCTCAAGAAGATTGAAGGAAAGGCTGCCTTCAAAAGTAAAGCCTTCCTCCACGATGGCTTGCTTCCCCCCAAGCTCGGCGAATCGGGTGTCTTGGCTGATCGCCGTCGTGCCTTTATTGAGGATGTAGCCCTGGAAGTTCGCGGTCGCGGAGTGGGTTTGGAAGAGGGCTTGGAGCTGATCAGTGAGCCCGGGGAGGTGATCCATTTCCTCGTACTCGCTCGCGTCGAAGCCTTCGCTTTGGACGTAATCCCCGATGGTCAACGTCCCTTCGATGCCGAAATAGCCAAGCTCAAAGCCGTCGAAGCGAATCTCGGCCAAGGAAAGCGCGGTCCCGGAGAGGAGAATCTCCAGAGCCCCTTTGCTTCCGGCTTTAGCCATATCAAGCGTCGCGAGAATCTGGTTGTCTTTGGCCTCGAGTTTTGAGATGGTGCCGATCAAATGCTCATAATGCCCTTCCGAGAAGTCTTTGCCGATCTCGCTCTCCTTAATCGAATCGATGGCTTTGGAGATCGAGTTCGCGGCGTTCAGGAGCGCGGACAGATATTCGTTCGAGAAAGCTTCGTCCCCAAGGATATTCCCGAAGGCGCTGAATAAGGCGTCCGCGGTCGTCTTCGAGGTCTTGGCCTTGATGATGTTGTTCACGTTGAGGCAGATCTGCTGATCGGGGTTCCCTTCCAAAAAGTGGGCTTCGAGGATCTTGGTTTGCTTTTCGCCTTGGAATTTCGCGACCGCGGAGAGATCATTGATCTTCCCGCCTTTCAAATCGGCATTGGCCTCTAGGCTGAAGACGGCCGATTCGTCGATCGCAGGATGGCCGATGGCCTCATCGGTATCGGGGACCTCGTCCTCTTTGTGGGTCAGGATGAGCCCTTCCTTCTGAACCCCGTTCTCTTCGTGATGGGAAGAAAGGGAGAACGCCTGCTTGCCCCCGTAGGTGGCCAGACGCTCCCAAAGATCGATGGAATTGTCCAAACTAAGGTAGCTGGAAGCGTCTTCTGGGGGAAGGATCGAAACCCCTTCTTGGAGGAAGGTCGCCGATAGATTCAGGCTCATCCCGTTCCCAAGGGAATTCGCCCCTTCCGGGCTCCCTTTCGCCGGGAAGTCGATCCCGGAGAGAGCGTAGGAAGAATCCGCGGACAGGCCTACGGGGTACACGTTTTCGCCAAGAGGCAACTCCCAGACGAAGTAATGACTGCCCCCTGAGGTCTCTTCGATGCCGTTCAGGCTTGAGGAGATTCTATCCCAATCGATGGTCGCGGTTTCTTTATCCACTTTCGGGGAGATGTTCACCCCATATCCGGAAAGGATCTGGAGCACGTCGTCCAAAATCCAATCCAAACGCCCGAATTCGTACTGGTAGATACCGCCGGTGACGGATTCATGACTGCTGCCATTTTCTTCGTAGACGTAAGAAGCGGTTGAGACCTTATAACGGACCTCGTAGGGATCGTCTTTTTCTTGGGGGCAGGATAAATCGAAATAGAGTTCATCGTTTACCAACGAGGCGTCGATGCGCCTCTCCCCGGAGCCGTTGTAATCCACGGGGGCGTTCAAAGTGATCGAAAGCCCGTGCAGGGATAGCTCCTCCAAAGAAAAAGACAACGAGCCCCCCTTGAAATCGAAAACGTTGTTATCATCGACCCTTAAGGTGGCTTCGTCTAGCTGCAAGGAGAATCCAGAGGCCAGGGAGTTGGTGAGGCTGCTCACGAGACGCTTCGCTCCGTCGCCGCTAGAAGAGAAAGCCTCGCTTTCCTGAGGCGCCTCTGAGGGTTCGGGCGAAGATGGAGCGGTCGGCCCCATGACGCAGGAAGATAAGGAAAGGGTCAGGACCCCAAGTCCAAAAAGGCGAAAAGAGGCAAGCCTTGCGCTTGGCCTCTTTCCGTTTTCATTGACTTTGGGGTTCTTTTCTTTCATTGATTAGCAAGTGACGCCGACGTAGTAGTTGCCCGGGTTGAAGGGGCTTTCCCCGTTTTTGGCGTAGTGTTTTGTGTATTGGTCACCATAGGCGAAGACGGGGTTGCCGCTTTCGTCATAGGAAACGATGGATTCGAAGTCGTTGATTGAGACGTTGGACCAAGTGTTCTGATAGACGCCGGTCGCGACGTTGTCCAAGGTAATGGCGGCTTCCACGGACGCCGGGACGATCTGGTGGGTTCCGTCGGGGTTGCCGAGGGCCAAGGAGAAGCGGACCTTAAGCGAATCAAGGGTCTTCCAGGAAGAGGACCCATCTTGGCTCAAGACGTTCTTGGCGGTCGTGTAGATCATGGCATCGCCCAGCAAGGCGCGCTCATCGAGCAAACTGCCCACGTCGACGCCCATCGACCAAGTGAGCTTATCGGATTCGAAGGAGTATTCCTTAACGAAGTCCTCCGGGTGGGGGAAGCGGGCTTCGAAGAGGGAGGTGCCTTCCTCGACCGGCGCTTCAGACTCCTCCGGGGCGGTTTCGGGGGCGTTCTCTTTGCGGAGGTAGCTCTCGTTGACGCCGAGGACGTATTCGAGAAGCCATCCGATTCCGTCGTAGGAATAGGTCGCGTTGGTATCCTGCCCTTTTTGAAGCAGGTCTTTTCCTTTGAGCTGGACCGTGTCTTTGACTTCCGTGACGCGGCCGTAGCTCGAGTTGCGGGCGATGTAGAGGTCGCCGTAATCCTCGTCGCCGCGTTTGTAGGAATAATAGAGATCGACAGAGCGGCGGCCTTCGTATTCGTGATCGCGGAAGTAGATGGCGTCATCGGGGGCGTTCACTCCCTTGATCAAAGGCATGTAGGGTATGGAGAGATGGGCCTTGAGATAATCTTTCTCATTGGCCAAATGGAGCGAGACGCCCAACAGATCGATGGGGGTCTGGCCGATGTTGAGGGTGAGGTTCATCGAGACGTCATAGACTGAGGTGTCTCCAGAGGCGACCTTCCCTAGATCGAAGGATCCGGCCCCGTATTCCACCAAAGTCTTCAAGGTATTGAAGTCGGTGTAGGTCGAGAGGTCTTCGTCCTTCAGCGGATTGAGGGTGGATTCAGAGACGTTCTCGACGGCGGCGATGCCGAGGCTGATTTCGGTGTTTTCCATCGCGAAGCTCAAGGATTTAAGCCCGCCGTTGACCTCCTCGGTGTTTTGGTCGTAGGCGATGGTGACAACCGGGTTCTCCGAGAGGCCGAACAAGTCGCCGTTCAATTTGAAAACGTTGGTGTCGCCGGAGAGGCTCGCTTTTTCGGCGAGGATCTTTTTCTCCGCAAAACCGAAGAATTTGTGGTTAATGAGGCCATCGGCAAGATCGTTTCCGGCCAAAGATCCGATCGCTCCTGCGATTTTCTGGAAGACGGATTTCTCGCCCTCGCCCACGCTTTCGGGGATCATCCCTTTAACGGTGTCCACGATGTCTTTCATCGAGGAGATCGACATGGTCCCGGTTAGGGGCTTTTCGGAACGGGGGTTGGTCCTGGCTTTGCCGGTTTCGTCTAGGCCGGATTCTTGATCGATGCTCGCGTCGTTGACGGAGTCATAACGGAGGGCGGCGTTGGTGAAGTCATTGCCATCCCCGTTGAGAGAGAAGGCGAAGTGGTGATCTTGGGAATATTTTTTGGAGACTTGGTTCGCGGTCAGGGCGATACCGGCTTGCTTCTTACCGTAACTGAAGCCGATGTCGGAGGAGAAAGCGACCCCGATGTCGGACCCAAGGTCATCCTTCTTGCCGGAATAGACGTGTCCGGAGAGGGATAAGGCAGCTTCCTTGGAAGAGGTGACGGTTTCGATTTGGTCTTTGATTCCCGGGAGGTGGGTCAATTCATCGTAATCCTCAGCATGGATGGATAGAGGCTTATAGGCGTCTAAGGCCAAAGTTCCATCGAGTTGGAATGCGCTGAGCTTGACGCCATTGAACTGAATGCCCGATAGATACGTGTCGGTGGTTGCGTCCTCTTTGTCTCCGGAATAGGTCCCGTCGATCGAAAGGACGATTTCGCCATCGAGCTTCAGGGGGGAGAGGTCAAAGGTGACATCGAAGCGATTGTCTTTCCCCTCGATCGATTTGATGAAATCGAAAGCTCCTTCGAAGTGGCCTTCGGTGAAGCCTTTGATGGTCGGGAATTCATCGAGGACGGTGGAAATCAAATCGGAGATGTCGTTTGTTTCCTTGGCGGTTTCCTCCACCCCGTTTTCAGAGAAGAGGGCTTCTTCGGTTTTTGCAAACAAGGCATCGAGGTTGGTTTTGCTGACTTTCGCCATGAGCAAATCATCGACGTTCATGTAGGCGGATTCGCCATCATAGGCACCGGAGAGCTTGGCATAAGAGGAATCAGCGGAGAAGACGACGTCCGCCCCAAACGAAGAGAGGCCGTCGTTGAAGTCGGCGGTTCCGGAAAGAGCCAAAGAGGCTTGCTCCAAAACGGAGGAGGTCACCGAATCGCCCTGGGATTCGTAATGGGTCAAAACGAGTCCATTGCCGGAATTGACGTTTAGGGAATTGGTTGTCTTGAGGCCGAATTGCGGGTTTGCGGCGTAACGGGCGATCTTGCGGAAGAGGGAAGCGGAATCGACGATGTCGTGGTATTGGCTTTCCTGACCCGGCAGGAAAGTGAACCAATCCACGGAGTCCGTGCCGGTTTTGACCGTGGCCGAGGCTTTGATCGTCCCGATTTCATCCTCTCCGTTTTTGATCGAATACCCTTGCTGATTCTCGATGCTTCCATCGAAGGTCTTCGCCGGGAAGTCAACGCCCGAGAGATTGTATTCGGAGTCGTGCTTGAACCCGATGGGAAGCGTTTCTTCGCCAAGGGGAAGGTTCCAGGTGAAATAGGAATGGGCGGCATCCTCTTCCATGTTATTTAGGGAATCTAGGATGTCGGTGAGGGCGTTGGAGGAGCCGTCTTCGGAAGTGGCGGCGTTAGAGGAATCGACGGTGGATCCACTAGAGGAACTTCCGCCGAGATCGATGGAGGGGAAGTCGATTTGGATTCCCCCGGCGGAGAGAATCTCCAGGACGTCGGAGACGATCCAGTCGACGTCGCCGTATTCGTATTGGATCAAGCCTCCGGTTGTTGGATCGCGATCCTCGCTGACCTTCGGCTCGATGGAGGCTTTGTATTTGAAGTCGTAAGAGGCGTTGTCGAGATCGACGACCGAGAAATAGACGTCATCCGCGACTTTCAACAAATCGAGCTGGCGTTTATAGCCGTTGTAATCCACGTTGCCTTTGAGACCAAGGCTGATCCCGTGGGCGGATACTTCCTCCATGCTGAAGGTGAGCTCGGTTCCGCTGGCATCGATATGATTGCCTTTTGCGGAATCGTCTTTGTCTTTGCCGGGGAAATAAGCGTCGAAGCTCGTGAAGGCGAGATTCAATCCGGAGGTGGCGCTATTGGTCAGATTCGAGATGAATTTTTGTTTGCCGGTGAGGCTGATGGTGGGGTCGTCATCGATATCCCCGGTGCCTTCGTCGTCAGAAGAATCTTCGCCCAAAGCGGGCCGGGGGACGATGAGATACGTCGTGGCAGCCGCGACCCCGAACAAAGCGAGATACATCGCTGAGTTCAGAAAGAAACGCTTTTTGCTGATTCGACTTTTCTTTTCTTCACCATTTGTGTTTTTCTTTTTCATGTTCAAGCCTCTTTTTCATTGAATGTTTGCGTATTCGATTTGCGTGCTGTCCGTAAGCTTTGGGATTTCGTAGGTCCCCGTCGTGAAGAAACGGGTGGTTAAGTATGCTTCGATGTCTACGGGGAGCGGGACGCTCGCTTTGGTCGCGTTGTATTTCTCGTAGGACGTGTACTCGATTGGCATCAAGTTCTCATCGAAGCGGAAGGTGAGGTGGCAATGGTAGAACGTTGGGTATCCGGTTAGGCCGGAGATGTTCTGCATCTGCTTGACGTAATTGACGACGCTGGTTTTTGGATTCAATTCCAGGTCGACGAGATAGCCATAATCTTGCTTCGTGATTTTGGAAGGCCCACGATCCGACCGGACCTTTTCTTCCTTCGTGATCGCCGTTTTGGCGGAGACTACATAGATCAGCGGGTCAGACACCTTTCGGCCCATGAATTCCGCATATTCTTCGTTCGTATATTTTTTTGCGGTGTTTTTGGAATAATTCAACGATTCACCCCAATAGCAAGTGGTCGTGTCGCCTTCTTGATACATGCGGTCATAGAGGTTTACGAGACCCAGAGAATTGGATTCCTCAAAATATCTGGATCCATCCTTGATTTGGATGGATTGGATTTCCTGCTTAACCCCCATGGAAACGGCGGCGCCAAGACCGATTGCTTTCGCGGAGGGGAGGTCTTTGTAATTCGCAAAGGCGAGATTCACCATTTCAGATGGCTTCAAAGCGGTTTCCAGCGGAGTTCCGCTCGCCCTCGCTCTGTCGAGTTTCGCTTTGGAGACCTCGAGATCGTCCGTGAGCTTTCCAACATCCACGTCCCCGTAATTGATTCCGGCCGCTCCTTTGAACATCTTCGCGGCAAAAAGCCCCGCGGCAATTCCAAGCGTGATCGTTAAAGAAGCCGCCACGGTGGGGATAATGATTTTCTTTGGGAACGGCTTCTTTGCAGCAACCGCTTGTTCGTTCGTGCTTGTGTTGGACATGGGGTTTCCTCAACGCTGCCATTTTAGAGACTTCATCGTCAAGCGCTCTCTCCTCCGCGTATCCGTATTATAGAAGAGGGATTCTCTAAAACGGAGAATTCAAAAAGCTCCGATGGCATCTATGAAAAATTAGGCTTTTTGAAAGGAAGGCCGTTCGCGATAGAATTGCTTTTTTACCTTGTTGATAAAACGAGTTCGATATTTATGGAAGCAAAAACGCATACACGTCTCCATTCTTTTGCTTTTCAAGGGAAAAGACTGATTTCCACATTCCGTCTTTTATCTTCGCGTATTTCTTTTTGGAAATCGAAAAACCCTATACAATCAATTTGCAAAAAGGAGATCATCCATGTCTGAAGTACGCGTCATCAAAGTGAAACAATCCGTTTTGGCCAATAACGATTCCAGAGCTGAGCTATTGAGGGAACAACTCAAGAAGAACAAGGTCTTTTTGATCAACGTTATGTCTTCGCCGGGCTCCGGCAAAACGACCCTGCTGGTTAATCTAATCAATAAACTTAAGTCCATGGGCTTTCGCATCGGCGTCATGGAGGCGGATATGGATGCCGTCGTCGACGCCGAGACCGTAGGAAATCTTACGGGGGTCAAAACCATCCAACTTCACACCTCCGGCGAATGCCATTTGGATGCCAAGATGGTTTCGGAAGGGGTTGAGGCCATCGGAGAAGAAGGCCTCGATATCATTTTCTTGGAGAATATTGGCAATCTCGTTTGCCCGGCCGAATTTGATACGGGCGCCGCTCTTAAGCTCGTTCTTCTCTCCATTCCGGAAGGGGACGACAAGCCTCTGAAGTATCCTTTGATGTTCCGTGTGGGCGATTTCTTCGCCTTCACCAAACTGGATGCTCTTTCCGTGTTCGACTTCAGCGTTGAATTGGCTGAGGATCACATTCTTAAATTGAATCCGAACGCTAGGTTCTTCCCCCTTTCCGCGAAAAAGGACGAGGGCGTGGATAAATTGGCAGAGGCAATCGCCTCTAGGGCAAAAGAATTCTTCAAGGAATGAAAATCCCTGAAAATTTAAAAGCAGATTAATTTAAAAAGTTCGATACCGAACGAGCTTTTTCCTTTGGTAGCGGTTTCAAAGCCGTGTTTTCTCAACTTTTCGGTATAATTAAAGACAGTTAGGGGTAACAGAATTTTGTTGCCCTATGAGTAAAGGGGGGTAGTACGATGGCGTTTGAAGTGAACCAATACGTTTTTCATAAGCACTGCGGCATTTGCCTTGTCCAGGCCCTCGCGCCTTTGCCCGGCATGAACAACGGAATGCTTTACTACGTCCTTTCTCCTTTGTTTGGCGATGACAAAGGGAGCATTGTCCGCGTCCCCGTGGATGGCGCTTCCTCGCTAGGGACTCCGATCGACAAGGATCAGGCCATGGATCTGATCGCCAATTGGCCTTCTCCGAAGAAAGATATCTACATCGCCGACTCCAAACTCCGAAAACAATCCTATGAGTCCGCCTTGAAAGAAGGCAACCTCATTGCCTTGATTCCGCTTCTTCAGGGGGCTCTTCAGCGAAAAGCGAGGGACGGCCATCTCAATTCCATGGATTCCCAGTTCGTCAATCGCGCTGCCCCGTTGGTTTATGGCTCCATCTCGTTGGCGCTTGATATTAATTATGATGATGTGAGTCGCTTCATCGCCGATCACGTCGCCTAAACGTCAAAAGAAAAGCTCGGCGATCGCCGAGCTTTTTCGCTTCCTTTGACTTAGGCTTTGAAGTTGGAGTAGGCGCCGTAGAGGCTAAGCAATGCGCCGACGAAGGCGAAGATGACGGTGCAGATGCATCCGGTGCCGAGGCTCAAGGTATCGGGTCCGGAATAGGAGTTGACAGCCAAGTAAAGATTCGAAGCATTGAGGAAGAGGATTCCAGCAGCGACGAGAAGAATAAGAGTGACGCCATAAACCAAGGCGCTGAGTTTGCCGCGGAGGATTCCGCCAAAGATGCCGGTAACGAAGGCCGCACATTCGAAGGAGAAGGCGGCGATCAGCCAGGGAACTGCGTTGAGGTTCTTCGAGGTATCGCCGAACATAGCGGTGAAGACGTTGGCTCCGTCGTAATTGAGGCCTTGGGAGTCATTGAAGGCGAAGGAGAAGAGCACGAAGATGGCAACCGCGGCCATCAAGGCAACCCCAATCCCTAGAAATGCGTTAACTTTTCGATTCATGATTAAAACCTGCCGATGAGTAATATATACCACTTGCCAAGTGGGGACAAGGCAGTTTTCTCTTCCTAGGAAGAGCCCTTTTGGCCATAATAAGAGTGCATGAAAAAGAAATCTCTTTTTTGCTTAAGCTTCGTTGGCCTTTGCCTTGCTGGCCTTTCCGCGTGTTCCGGCGGGTCCCAGTACTACGAAATCAAGTTCTACACGGATTATGAAGGAATCTCAACGGAGGCTCCCGGAAGCGATTATTTGCAGGCTAACTTGGATGTCTCCAAAGCCGTCTATGTCGGCAGCGGATTCGTGCCCAGGAATGGGTCGAACCGCGTTGCTAGGCTCAGCCGCCTCGCCAAAGACGGCGAGGGGAAAGCCATTTCCTACCAGGAAACCCGCCAGAACAAGCAAGAAGGATGCCTGTATACATTCGACGGATGGCAGGGATTCTATGATTCGAATGCCTTCTCTGGAGGCTCTGCGCCTGAGAATTTGCAGGTCGATTTGAAGAATATACAGGCCGATTGCGCCGTTTTCGCCCATTTCTCCGTCGAAAAAGAAAAATACTCCGTGACCATTCAGGATGCGGATTCCTCCCTCATCTACCAAGGCCTTGTCGAATACGGAACCCGGTTGGGAGAGGCTCTTTCCTTGGCCTTCGAAACCGAAGAAGCCGCGAAAAAGAAACTGGAAGGAGTTGTTTACCCACTCCCTTCTTTCTATTACGAAGAGCATTCTTTCACTGGACAATACGAAGACGCGAATGGGACTCGCTTTGATGTGGACTCGCTTTTTGATGCCGAGATCAAAAAGAAAGAAACCTATAAGCCGATTTATAACGCGGCTTCCTATAAGGACTACACGGTCTCCTTCTTTTCTGACAACTCCTTTTCTAGTCCCCTTTCGGTGAATGGCTCTGACTCGATGACCGTTCAATACGGGAGCCCCATATCGGGGGACTTCTCTTCCCTCGGCGATGCGACGCATGACTTTCTGAAGTGGGAGGGCATATACGGGGAGGATGCTCCGGAGTCGGTCAAAGGCCGTTCCGTGGATCCGGACCATATCCTCTACAATTGTTCTGTTTATCCGGTTCTACAAGATAAGAAACAATCCGTTGCCGTGAACTTCTATAACGCGAATGGGACGGTCAATAAGACCTTTGAGGTAGAAAAAGGCATCCTTTTTGCGGATATTTCAGCGCCATCTAACGTGGATGGCGTGCCTTCTGGCGAGATTTTCTCTTCCGTTTGGGCCAAAGGCTCCATCGATGGCGAATTCGCCAAAGAGGATGACGCCATCACGGCCCCCATGGACTATTATCCGGTTACTGCTGTTTCTTCCGTTTCCGTCATGGGAGCGAAAGGCGACCGATTCATCTACGATTTCGAAGTCTCGAAAAAAGGCTATGTTCTCTCTTCCTTCGCCCCCTCTGCTTCGCGTTCGGACAAGAAACTGATTGAAAGCGATTTGGGCCTTTCCGCTCTGTCTAAGTTCACCCTTGTGGGAATCAAGAAACTCTCCTCCTCAGGAAATGCCTATCGCACGGCTTTGGAATCCGCGAGCTTCCCCGCCTCCGTCAAATACGTTTCCTCCAAGGCTTTCTCCTATCATTCCGCCTTATCTTCGATCTCTTTGCCCGGTCTTGAAGAAGCTGAGGCTTTTGGGTTCTCTGAGGTTTATGCCTTGTCCTCCATCGAACTGCCCTCTTCCCTCAAGAAAGCCGGATCCAAGCTTTTCTATGCGGATTCCAACTTGTCTTCCATCAGACTTCATATGACGAAAAAAGAGGCGAAATCCCGCGACTTCGCCTCCGATTGGAATAGCAACGGCGACGCTCTGATCTCCGTCAACTACGATTCCGCGGAATGAAGATTCATTCGCACTTTTGAGCCGGTGAATTTCGTTTCCCTTTTATCAGGAAGAACGCTGGGACGCCGGCTAGCAAGCATGAGACCGCAGTGACCAAGAACATCCACTGGTCGGGAATTTTCGTAGGCTCGCCATAGGCGTCGAGCCCCGGCTTTTGGAAGACCAGCATGGAGATGTTGCTGCCGATGATCATCGGAAGGAGAACGGCGAAAATCATCCGCACGCCCTGCAGGGATCCGGCTTTGTCAACGGGGGTTTGATCGCGAAGCTCCGCGCCCAAGACAGCCGTGCCTAGTAGGTATCCGAGCATCAAAATGGATCCTCCTAGGATCAAAGCCCAGTTCTCTTGAAGGAAGAATAGAAGCAGGGCGCCTATCACTATGCCCCCGATCGAAGGGAAGAGAACCTTCAAATGGCCGATGCGATCCAAAAAGGCCCCGACCCCGATGGCCCCAATGATCGCAACCCCTACGATGATCCCCATCGCAAGATAGAAATTGAGACTTTCGAATCCTTGGAAGTAAACCATGTAATAAGGCATGAAGGAATCGACCGCGATGTTGAAGAAAAGGAAGGACAGCAAAGCGAGATAGAAAAGTTTGTTCTCTTTGACGGAAGAGGGCTTGAAGCCATAGGCGAGATTCCCCCAAAGATTGGTCTGATCCTCTTTCTTACCAAGATCTTTAGGCAGCAAAAAGAAACTAACGACTCCGACAATAGTGGTGATCAGGCCGCAGACGAGGAAGAAATAAAGCCATCCGGAAGAGACTCTCGCGGCGAAATCAGAGGCGCTTTCCTCGGCCCCTTGCTCGCCTGGGACGCCGAATAGCATGCCGACGCCCATCATGAGGACCATGGCCACCAAGGGAAGAACCGACAAAACGGTCTCGACGAAAGGGCGGTTCCTCTCATTCGTCTGCTCCGTCACCATCGCGTTGAAGCAGGCATCGTTCCCGGTCGATCCGAAGAAAGTCATGACGCAGTCAATGACCACATTGAAGATCCCCACCCAAAGGATGGCCTGGCCACCGTTGCCGAAGAGGGCTTCCATGTTTTGGAGAGAACCCAAGGCGAATCCGAAGACGAATAGGCCCCAAATCGTGTATCCGCCGGCGATGAAAATTTTCCTTTTGCCGAGCTTATCTGAAAGCGCCCCCATCAAAAACGTCGTGATAGTAGCCACAATGGCGCTACCGACGGTCATCCAGTTGATGTATTCCGCTTTGCCTGATTGGGAGAAAACCCAAAGGTTAATGTAGTTGTTCTCGATGGCCCAGGCCAGTTGCCCTATCAGCCCAACCAAAACGAAGGCGAACCATTTTTTGGCGCCGAGTCTCTCTTTCTGTTCCATGAAAATATGCCTTCCTTGGCCTTCATTATAGGAATGGGGATGGATTAAGAAAGCTTTTTTCAGTATCGTATGGAAGATGAAACCCATCGATTTCGGTGCAATCCCCGTTCCAGCCTACCTTTTCCTTCTTTTCTCGATCATTGCCATTGTCCTCGAGCTCGTCTTCTGCTTCCGCGAAAACGAACTAGGACGGAAAGTGGCCAAATGCTTTTGCGTGGGTTGCCTGGCTCTGATGGCCCTTGCTTGGCATCCGGAGGCCTGGCTTATCTACGTGGGGGCGATCTTTGGGACCATCGGAGATGCTTTTTTACTTAAAAAGCACAAAGTCTGGCCCATGGTGCTGGGGACGGCCGCCTTCTTGATCGGGCACGGCTTCTATATTGCCTGCTACGCGACTTTGGTCTCGTTTGAGTGGTGGGTCTACGTCGCTTTATCCGTTTTCTATGTCTTATTCCTCGTGATCGCCTATATCCCCATGCATAAAATCATCAAAGAAGGGCACATGGCCTTTGGGGCGACGTTGTATTTCGGGGCGTTGGTCCTCGATTTCCTCTTCGCTGTCTTCGCTTGCTTCTTTGGCGGCTTCGATTACCTCTTCTTGGCGGCTCTTGGAGGGGTTTGCTTCATCGTCTCCGACTGCTTCTTGGTCTACACCTCTTTCGTCAAAGACGTGAAAAGGCGAGATTTCTACATCATGTCGACTTATTGGCTTGCCGAGCTGCTCATCATCCTCAGCTTAAGCTTCACTTATTCGATAAGTATTTGACGAGCTTGGCGATCGCTTTCCCCCGGTGGGAGAAGCGATTTTTTATTTCCTCGCTGGCTTCGCCAAAATTCGCGTCCGCCTCATCGCTGTGGAAGATCGGGTCATAGCCGAATCCGTTGCTTCCTTTGGCTTCTAACAAAATATAGCCTGGGCAGACCCCTTCAAAGAAAAGCGGCTCCGCCTCCGGAGAAGGCAAATAGCAAATGCAACACACGAATTGGGCCGAGCGATCGCTTTCCCCGTCCATCCTTTCGAAAAGGACGTTCCAAGCATCTTGATAGGTGGGATAAGAGGAAGCGAATCTCGAAGAGTGGAGACCTGGGAATTTGCCAAGACAATTGATCTCAAGCCCGGAATCGTCGGCGATGACCGGACAGTGGACTTTTTCGGCGAGCGATTTGGCCTTCAGGAAACTATTTTCGCGATAAGAGGCCCCGGTCTCGTCCGGATCGCTTTTAACGCCCAAGTCTTTCGCGGTTTTCACCCCATATCCCAAAGGAGCGAGGATTTCCTCGTATTCTTT
>SFUB01000111.1 GCA_004561785.1 bacterium
CTGATGGAAGATTCCTTTCCAGAATGGTTGGACGCCTATACCGGAGCCAAAGACTATTTGGATCCTGAGTTCAAAATCGCGGTCCCCGAAGCGGCAATAGCGGAATTGAAGAAACATTCGCGCGACAGGAAAAACGTCGACAAGCGAATCCCCGCCATCCGCGCCCTCAAAATTTTTAAAGAAGCGAAACGTCTCAAGCTTCTTTGCGTAGGAAAGAAAAACCACAATCGAAATTTTGCGGACAATGCGATTTACGCTCAGGTCAGCGAAGACAGACTGATCCAGAAAATCTTAGTCATCACCCAGGATAAGAAATTGGCGACGGATTTAAAGAATCTGAACAACCTCAATTCTCAGAAAGGGAGAAGGGTCTCCGTCTTTAAGGTCGTCCCCGGCGGGAAATTGGCCGAGAATAATGGCGAAGATTACTTCAATTATCAGAGAGCACACGAAAGAAACGACAAGCGTTTCTTTGAAAAAGAAGGGCGTTTTGCGAGAAAAACACCGCAAAATTCGCCTCTGAACAAAGTAAGCAGCAATTCTTTGAAAGACCCTGCGATCGCAGAGGTCCTGGCGAATGATCAAAAACTCAACGCCAATCTGAAGAATCCGAATTACCCCATTGAAAGCAAAACCGCGGATATCCAAAAACAGTTGGAAGCGATCATTGCTCTGCCACCCGAAAAGAAAGCGGGCTTGGCTTTGCTTCAGGGCGAGTCCAAATTGAAGCAGAGTCTGCAAATGCTGAAGGCCTCGAAGCCTTCGGCGCCAAAAGAGCCCTCTCCCGCTCCGGCGGCCTCGGTCGTCGAAAACAAGGGACCGGCCCCTGTTAAATCCTTAGATCCCTCTGTCAAACCCTTGGTGGTTTCGAAGGAGGAGCCGACCGTCCTAGTCAAAACCCCGGCCAAAAAACTTTGGTTTGGGGAGGGAAAGACCCTTGGCTATGCCCTTGATATGGTGGCTGAGCATTATGGGCTTATGTTCCGCGATCCTTCCATCGGCTATGTTTCCTTCGTCCATGGGCCGATCGATTTAACCGAAAACGACCGAGAAAAGATCTTGGCTTTAATTCAAGAAGGCCTTGCGAAAGAACCAAAATTCGAAGGGATGTATTCTTCCTTTAAGGTTCTTGCGGAAAAAAAGGAGAAGGGATTCAAGGTTTATATAGATCTTCATCCTGTTTCTTCGGTCCAAATGGAAACGGCCATAAAAGCCGGGGCCTTGGCTCAGGGCGAAAAGAAGATCGAGAAAAAACCGGAAGTCTCTCCTATTGCTGAGCTGGATCAGGAAACGCCAGTTGTCCCCGCGCCTGGCGAAACCAAAAAGCCGGTTGCCATCCAAAAGGAAAAAGCCGCGCCGAAGAAGGCGAAAAAGGCGGAGAAGTCTCCCGCCGTTCTCGCTGTTCCGAATACCAACGCAGCCGTGCCTGAGGGCGTGACTCTTGTGGTCGGGATTCCGACGGACCAAAGGAAGCGTGACTGGATTGAGCGCACTGCCCGCCGCGACGCCTTAGGGGCAAAAACGGATGGGAAAAAAGAACCCAAAAAATCCACCTCGCATAAAAAGGAGCCCGTGAAGGCCAAGAAGGACGCGCCAAAGCCGGCCGCGAAAGCCGCTGCCAAAAAGCCATCTGCCCAGCCTTCAGAGACCCCCGCGAGAAAAGAGAAGCTTGCTTCCCCGACCAAAGAGACCCCGAAGAAGAAGGCCAAGCAAAAAGAGGCATCGACCCCCGTCGTTGCCAAGCCTTCTCCAAAGCCGGCTCCGAAAAAAGCGGATGTCCAATCGAAAAAGAAGAAGGCCGATTCGAAAAAGGCGGTCCAATCTCCTCTAGAAATGGCATTGGCTTCGGAAAAGAAACTCAAATCGAATTTCCACAATCCAAATTACCCGAGCGTTAATAAGAAAAAGGACATCGAAGAACAAATCAAAACGGTGAGAAAGCTCTCCCCTGAGGATCGGTCCAAGTTGTCCTTTGGCTTAGATGCCCTGAAGGCTATGTCGAGTTTGCTATAAGATTCCGGGGCTCCTTCGGGAGCCCTTTTCTTCTGATTGAGTTAGAATTGAGCCATGGCCAAAGAAGAGAAAACGAATGTGATGCGTCTGCTTGACGCGGCTGGTATTGCTTACGTGGGGAGGGAATACGACCCCGAGACCGTAGATGGCAAAAGCGTGGCTTTGGCTTTAGGCGAGGATCCCGAGACGGTCTTCAAAACCCTCATTGCCGAAAATCAGAAGAAAGAACGCTTTGCTTTCTGCGTCCCCGTAACCGGTGAACTGGATTTGAAAAAAGCGGCGAAAGCCGTGGGGGCGAAGTCCATTGAGATGATCCCCCAAAAGGAGCTATTGCCTTCCACGGGCTATGTCCATGGAGGATGTTCCCCGATCGGATTGAAAAAGCCATATCCGGTTACGATTGACGAAACGGCCCAGCTTTTCGAACGGGTTTTCGTGTCTGGCGGGAGGAGAGGGTTCCAGGTGGGGCTTTCTCCCGAGGATTTGGTGCGTTATCTTAACGCCTCCTTCGCCGAT
>SFUB01000112.1 GCA_004561785.1 bacterium
ACCTTAAAAAAGAGGCTGGAGGGCGATTCTTTCGCCAAAATCATTGTCGCCAAAGATCTCGCGACCCCTCATTACAATGAAAATGGGATGCTGATTCTCAGCGTTTGCGATTTCCTTTTGGAAGACTATTGGATGCGTTAACCTCAGAGGCCGATGCTTATCCTTATATAAGGATAGGAGGGATGCTCGCCGCGCGAAAAAGAAGAAAGGCCTCTTCCTTCGCCGATTTCTTGCCCATTTTCTTCTTTTTCGCGTTACCCTTAATAAGGATATACCGAACCAAGGGGCCCCTTTCATGGAACGACAAGAGAATCTGAAACAGCAAGGCATCGCTTTCGACAAAGCCGGTGAGAAGGAAAAAGCCATCGAGGCATTCCTAAAAGCCGCGGAGAACGGGGACAAGGTTTGCTATCTCTACGCGGGCAAGATCTATCAGCTGGATCTTAAGCAACCCGAGAAGGCCGTCCCTTTGTTCTTGAAGGCCGCCGAAAACGGCATCGCCGCTGCGTACAACCACGCTTCCCTCGCCTATAAGAAAGGAAGCGGGGTTCCCGCGGATTTGGCCAAAGCCGAGGAGCTCGCCAAGAAAGGCATGGAAGCGGGGGATTTCTATTGCTGCTACAACCTGGGCGTTTGGTATAAGAACGGGGAGCTCGGCAAAGTCGATTTAAAGTCCTCCAAGGAGGCTTTTGAGAAAGCCAAGCTCGCCGCGGGCTATCAAAAGGCCAAGCCCGAGGTCAAAGAGAAAATCAATTCCTATTTGGCCTCTTTTGAGACGTCCGCCTCGAATCCTTCCCCAGCGGGAAGCCAAAACCTGGCTTCCTCCGGAAAGCACGACCTGAAACCGGAAGAGGCTTCCGAAGACAAAAAGTCCGAGAAGAACTGGATCCTCGCCTTCTTCGTCATCCTGGCCGTCCTTGGGGTGGCGGGGATTGTCTTATCTTCGTTCGCCGCGACGCAACTACGGGAGCCGGGCTGGTATTGGCTCTTCACCTTGTTCATCCCCATGGTCACTTACAACGTCTGCCCGTTCATTTTCAAAGACATGAAGGAGAAGCCGATCTACTTCTATATAGACTTAGCCTTCGCCTTGCTTTACATCGTCGCCATCTTGACCGCGGCCATCCTTTGGCAGAAGGCAAAAGGCCTTTGATTTTAGTTGAAATAACAACATTTAACGCACCCCCCCTCTTCAAAATCGTTTTTTTCCTGAAGTCACGGGCAAAAAGTTCCGAGGAGAGAAATAAATTCGTAATAATTATTCGCACACGTTAAAATGGGGGCACCCATCTTTTCGTATCACGATGGGGGCATATCGCATCCCGCTCATAGGTAGGGGATGTGGGGAAAGGAATTCTCTTTTTATGAGAAAACACAGGCTTACGGTGCTTTGTGTGTCCGCCCTTGGGGCGTTGGGGGTCATTTCAAGTGGCTTCGCCGGCTGGGTCATCACCATGGGACCGAAAGATGCTTCCGGGACTGGCTCCATCACGGCGGACGGAGACATCACCCAGCAGGGCGTTGTGTCTTGCCAACTGGAGGGTGGCGATACACCGAAACCCATTCGTTTCGCCGCGACCAAAACTCCTGCTCCTGGTGGCCATGGCTGGTTAACCGCGAGCGGAAATGAAGCTGTCATGTCCGCTACATTCAAATTCACGATTACCACGACCGCTGCGAACATGACCGTCAACTTCACGGATCTGAAGTTCGAGGAAACGGGTGGGAACAAGTATGCTACCGCCGAAGGGAATGGCCTCGTTGGGTCGTTGCCCACTTTTGTGGCAGACGCTGCCACTGCTGGCAAGGGCGATGGAACCATCACATTGGCCGGTGCCACCTTGGGCGAAAACAAAACGACCGCAACCTCAACCGCAACAACGGACGCGTCTAAGAGTTTGGACGTAACCTTCAAGGTTACCTTCGCTTGGGGCACAAAGTTCGGCAACAACAATCCCCTCGATTATTACAACGCATCCTCTTACACCTCCGCGTTGGATTCGGAGGCCACCAAGAACATCGGGGCTTTGAAGGACTTGAACGGCGCCGCGTTCAAGCTTTCTTTCAAAGTCAGCGCCACTCCGAAGGCCTAAATTAATCATCAATTATTAAAGCAAGGAACTTGAAAGGAGTAAGAATCACATGAACAAGAAACCTACTATTCTAGCCGTCGCCGCTCTTGGAAGCCTCGCCCTCATCGGCACCGGCTTCGCTGGCTGGGTCATCGTCGCCAATGCGACCAGCACCGCTTCCGGTAACATCACTGCTTACACCGTTGCCGATAGGCGCCTGATCGTCTCTGAGGCCAAATGGGGAACTGAAAAGACCAATAGCGGATCGATTATTTTCGGGAAGCCGGCTAATCCTGATCCAAGTGTTACGAGCGCTTGGTTCTACGGCGAAGAAATGCAAACGGAGAAACTGGAAGACTCCTTCGTTGTCAACGTTCATTCCGGCGATCTCAATGATAATACCATCGCTACTGTTACCGGGTCAACGGAACTCCAAAAGCGGTTCTGTCGGAAGGCGCTACAGGAAACCTGACGCTTAATGGGACGAACGAAGTCGCGGCCAAATTCACCGTTAAGTTCAATTGGGGCGAATATTTCAAAGTTGGGGATGTGATCATGAATCCTTACGACTTCTTCAACACGAAGAACGAGAGCAGCGAGGTTTC
>SFUB01000031.1 GCA_004561785.1 bacterium
ATTGATTATTTCTCGCCCGAACTCGTCTACGTTACGAACAAGGAAACCTTTGACTCTGCGACGAAGCAGCTGGTGACCAATGCGTTCAATTATTACCAAGAGACTTTCTTGAAGGGACAGAACCTTTCGCATCTCAGCCAATACATGCCTCTTGAGCAAGCAATCAAAGAACAAAGCAAACTCGTGATGGCGACGGGCTTCGCGAATGGCTATGACGACCATTCCTTCTTGGTTCACTCGATCAACGTGCCTTCTCGTAACATCGCCAACATCGTTCCCCTCATCCGGAATTACCTGTCCATCGGCGACAAGGTCGTGATTTCCCTTAATGAGGAACATCAAAGGTCAACGATCCTTTCCTTTTTGAAAGACTCCACTTTGGGATACGAAGAGCTTGAGGGCCTCGAGCTTCCAGAAGGGAATCTTGGCATCACGAAAGCCGCGATTTCCGAGGGCTTCGAGATCCCTTCTTTGAAAGTCGCTTATTTGACGTCCAATGAGCTTTTCGGCCATCGGACGGTGAACACCCGTTTCACTTCCCGCTTTAAAAACGCGCAGGTTTTGCGCAGTTACGAAGACTTGAGACCCGGGGATTACGTCGTTCACGAATATAACGGCATTGGCCAGTTTCTTGGTGTTAAAACCCTGGAAGTGGAAGGAGTCCACAGGGATTTCCTTCATGTCGCTTACGCTGGGAACGAGTTCCTTTACGTCCCTCTAGAGCAGTTCCGGCTGGTCAGAAAATATGCGGGCAGAGAGGGCGCGGCGCCAAAACTCAGTCACCTTTCCAGCGGCGAATGGGCGAAGAGAAAAGAGAAGATTCAAAAGAGAATCAACGAGCTCGCCGATCGCCTGATCGCCCTTTATGGCGCCCGGGCCAAACTCCGGGGGTATTCTTTTCCGCCGGACGATGAACTCCAAAAGCAATTCGAAGGGGAGTTCCCTTATGAACTGACCCCGGATCAACAGCAGGCCGTTGATGATACGAAGGCTGATATGGAAAAGCCCGAAATCATGGATCGTCTCATCTGCGGAGACGTTGGGTTCGGCAAGACGGAAATCGCCTTCCGCGCGGCCTTCAAAGCCATCGACGCCGGGAAGCAAGTCGCGATGCTTGTGCCCACCACCTTGCTTGCTAGGCAGCATTTTGAAGTCGCCCAAAGGCGCTTCGCCTCTTTTGGGATTCGGCTGGGCCTTCTTTCTCGCTTAGTGCCCGCGGAAAAACAAAAACAGACTATCGGGGAACTCGCGGAAGGAAAGATTGATATGGTCATCGGCACCCATCGACTTCTTTCCAAGAGCATCGAATACAAGAACCTCGGTTTACTGATCATCGATGAGGAACAACGCTTCGGCGTGGAGCAAAAAGAAAAGATAAAAGAACTTAAAAAAGACGTAGATGTCCTTACTCTTTCCGCAACCCCGATCCCCCGGACTCTCCAGATGTCGTTGGTGGGGATTCGCCCGATTTCGGAGATCAACACCGCTCCGCCGACCCGCATGCCGATTCAAACCTATGTCACCCCCTTCAAGCAGAATGTTGCGGATGAGCTCGTCGAAAAGGAACTGGCCCGTGGAGGCCAAGTCTTTTACGTCCACAATAACGTGGAGACTATCTACAACACGGCGGTCAAGATGGAGCAAAGGATCCCTTCGGCCAAAATCGGGGTCGTCCATGGGCAAATGGACCGTGAGGAATCCGAAGGCGTCATGGAACGCTTCTACGATGGCGAGATCAACGTTCTGGTCTGCACCTCCATCGTGGAAAACGGGATCGACGTTCCGAACGCGAATCTGATCATCGTCGAAGATGCGGACCGTTTTGGGCTCGCCCAGCTTTATCAAATCAAAGGAAGAGTTGGCCGAGGCAATCGGATCGCCTACGCCTATTTGATGTACAAGCCGCAGAAAAGCATGAACGAAGACGCCCAAAAACGCCTGAAAGCCATTCAGGAGTTCACGGAGCTCGGCAGCGGGTACAAGATCGCCCAACGGGATCTCATGATCCGCGGGGCCGGCGATATCCTCGGCCCGGAGCAGGCGGGTTTCATCGATTCGGTCGGATTGGATCTCTATTTGAAGATGCTGAACGAAGCGGTGGAGGAGAAGTCCAAAGGGGTCAAACCAAAAGAGCGGACCCCGAGGAAGCTTTTCAACATCGACGCTTATATTCCGAAGCGATACGCCGATGACGCGGACAAGATCGAGCTGTATCAGGAACTTGATGACATCGAGACCAAAGAGGCCTTGGACGAATACGTCAAAAAAGTTAAAGACATCTACGGCAAATTGCCACAGGAAGTGGCTCTTTTAATCCAAAAGAAGCGGATTGACATCCTTTTGTCCTACCCGGAATTCGCCTCCATCACCGAGAATCAGAACCAGGTCAGCGTTTTCCTGTCGAACTCCTTTTCTTCCAAGGATGGGATGGGGTACGAACTCTTCAATACCCTGAATGGATATTTGGAGATTTTCCGGATGTCTTTTTTAAACCGCCAACTCCGTCTGATTCTGACGAAGCGGGATTGCTGGATCGATGATCTGGAGAAGATTCTCCGCCTTGTGCACCAACTTGCGGTGAAACATGGAATTTCGAACGAATCCCTTTAGGGATTTGTGGTACGATTGGTCCTGTGAGAATCGATAAGTTTCTAAAGGTTTCCCGCCTTATCCTGCGCAGGGAGGTCGCCAAGCAACTCTGCGAGGACGGAGACGTCATGATCAACGGGAAAGCGGCCAAGCCTTCCAGCGAAGTGAACCCTGGCGATACCTTGGTTCTGCGCTTGGGACGGAAGCGGCTTACCGCCCTCGTCAAGGAAATCCGCCCCTACGCTTCGAAGGCCGATGCCTCGAAACTCTACGAAATCACCCAAGACGATACCGTCGTCCAGGAGGAAGCCCATGATTGATTTCAAATTTGACCCCAATGCAACTTACATCGCCTCCGTCAGCTTCGGCTCAGACTCCATGGCCATGCTCGACATGCTTTTGAAGCAGGGCATCCGCCCGGTCGTGGCCGCGATCGACTACCACAAATTCGATTTCTCAACCGAAGACATGAGACGGCTTGGGGAATACTGCAAAGCAAAAGGCCTTACCTATCGTCTTTTGGACTCCCACGATCTTCCCCAAAATGAGCAGATGCACATCGGGGATTCCTTCCACGATTGGGCGAGGAAACTCCGCTACTCGTGGTATAAGAAACTCTATGTTGAATACAACGCTTCGGCCCTCTTCCTCGCCCATGAGCAAGATGACCTTCTGGAGGCTTATTTGAAGGCCAAGGAGAGAAAAGAGACGACCGTGAACCTCGGAATGAGCAAAATATCGACTCAAGACGGCATGCTTCTTGTCCGCCCGCTGCTGGATTTTTCCAAGCAGGATCTCCTTGAATATGACATTGAGAACAACGTGCCCTTCAACCCCGGGACTGAATCCGCCCTCGACAAGACCACTCGTTCCGCCATCCGGAAGGACAAGATCTCCAAAATGAACGAGATCGATCGTGAAAACCTCCTGAACCAACTCAAAGAAGAGGCCAATGAAACCCTCGGACTCATCCGCTCCATTGAGACCATCAAGAACGACGAGGAGGAATCCGGCGAGCTTGAGATCCGCCCCCTCATCGCCTTGACGAAGGATGATTTCGCTTCCACGTTGGTCCACTTCGTCCAAAAGGTCCCCTCAATCCTTCTCTCCCCCGACGATTTTGAGAAAATCCGCGCCTTTTGCCTGAATGACCAAACCAATGGCTCCTATCCCTTGAAAGACGGCTTTGCCTTGGTGAAGGATTACGATGTTTTGACGCTTGAGAAGGACGTTAATACCATTCGCTATTCCTATGTGCTGGAGACCCCTGGGAAACTGGATACCCCAGAGTTCTCCTTGGACTTCTCTTCCGGAGCGCTCGACCGCGGGATCTCCCCCAGCGATTACCCTTTGACCATCCGCAACGCCGTTCAGTCCGACGGGGTCAAAATCCATGGCTACGTGGAACCCGTCCGCAAGCTCTATTCCCTGTGGAACATGCCCATTGAACTTAGAGAGACATGGCCCATCTTCCTGAACTCCTCCGGCAAGATCATCTACGTGCCTCGTTACCGCAGGAACTTTCAGGAATACCACACCTCTCTCCTTAAGATTAAAATGGGGATCCATTGACGATTGCCGGCCCCGAGATTTGCGTTATTCTTGCAATAATTCGTGTTTGCTATAAATTACCCTTCAGCCCGGCTGAAAAGCTGCGCTTCCTGGCTTTGTAAGGAAGAGAAAGGAAGAACGTTATGAATGATGGAAATGCACCGCGCAAAAGAAGCGTATTCTCCTATATCCTGCCCTACCTGCTGATGGCGGCCACCATCGGCGTGTTCGTGTGGCTTATCGTCTCCCAATTCAGCGGAGGCGGCGAGACTTGGTCCGTCTCCGACATTGACCGGAACATCGGTTACGTCCTCAATGACGAAGGCACGGAATACAAACAGTACGACGTGACCTCCTATTCCCAGGCCGACAAGAAAATCATCAGCGCCAACGCCTCCCAGAATTACCGCGCCGTCACCGTGAGCGGCACTTATCTCAAGAACAACAACCTCTATCGCTACTCGGTCGTGATTGGCCAAGCCGAATGGGAAGAGGCCTTCGAAGCCTCCGGCGTCAAGCACGCCTCTTACCACGACGTGTTCTTCACCGCAGTGGAAATGGCCAAAAGCTGGGTCCAGGCCAACGGCTACGAGAACAAGCTTATCCCGACCTTCTCCAACACGGACGCCTTTCAGGTTTCCTGGTGGGACTCTTGGGGCCCGACCCTGATTTCGACGGGCATCATCCTCCTCATCGGCATCCTTTTCTTCAGCCGCATCAACGGCTCGATCAACGGGGCCAACAACCAGGCGATGTCCTTCAATAAGTCCCCAGCCCGCCGGGCGGACAACACCAAGGTCCGCTTCGACGACGTCGCCGGATGCGATGCCGAGAAAGCCGAGATGGTCGAGCTCGTCGCCTACCTCAAAGACCCTAAGAAATATTCGCAATTCGGCGCCCGTTTGCCTAAGGGCGTCCTCCTCATCGGCCCTCCGGGCACCGGTAAGACCTTGCTTGCCAAGGCCGTCGCGGGAGAAGCGGGGGTCCCCTTCTATTCGATCTCCGGCTCGGACTTCGTGGAAATGTATGTCGGCGTAGGCGCCGGCCGCGTCCGCGACTTGTTCAAAAAAGCCAAACAAAGCGCACCCTGCTTGATCTTCATCGACGAAATCGACGCCGTCGGCCGCCAACGCGGGGCCGGCTTAGGCGGAGGCAACGACGAGCGTGAGCAGACCCTCAACCAGCTGCTGGTCGAGATGGATGGCTTCGAAGCCAACTCGGGCATCCTCGTCATCGCCGCGACCAACCGCGACGACGTCCTCGACCCGGCTTTGCGCCGCGCCGGGCGTTTCGACCGCACCATCACCGTTTCCTTGCCGGACGCCGCTGGGCGCGAGGCCATCCTCAAAGTCCATGCGCGCAACAAGAAGCTTGCCCCCGGCATCGACTTCCACGCTTTGTCCAAGAGGACCGTCGGGTTCTCCGGCGCAGACTTGGATAACGTCTTGAACGAAGCGGCCATCTTGGCCGTCCGCGAAGGCAAATCCGAGATTGAGATGTCGGATATCGACGAAGCCATCGATCGCCGCATCTCCGGCCCGGCCAGAGCCTCCAAAGGCATGTCGGACCACGAAAGGCGCGAAGTGGCTTATCATGAAGCCGGGCACGCCGTCATTGGGATCAACCTTCCTTACTCCGACAAAGTCCAGAAAATCACCATCATCCCGCGCGGGAACACCGGCGGCCATGTTCTTATGACCCCGGAAGACGATCGCTTCTTGCTCACCAAAAACGAGATGATCGCCCGCATCACCGGGTTGCTCGGCGGGCGCGCTTCGGAAGAGATCTTCTTCGGCGACGTCACCACCGGCGCGAGCAACGACATCCAAGAAGCCACTCGCTTGGCCCGCTCCATGGTCACCGAGTACGGCATGTCCGAACTCGGCCCCATCCAGTACGAAAGGGATACGGGGTCGGTGTTCTTGGGCAGGGATTATGCTTCCACCCAGAAGAATTTCTCCACCCAAGTCGCCTATGAGATTGACAAAGCGGTCCGCGAGATCATCGAAACCGCCTATAAGCGCGCGCATGACCTCTTGATCGAGCATAAGGACGAGGTGATCAAAATCGCCGAGACCTTACTTGAGAAAGAGACCATCACGGCCGAAGAAATCGATGGGCTTCTAGGCAAAGTCCCCGCCGCCGAGGAAAAAGCCCCGGAGGCGAAGGAAGAACCTAAGCCCGAGGAAAAGCCGGCCGAGGAAGCTAAGCCAGCCGATCCGAAAACCTCCGACGACAAGCCGGAAGACAAGTAAGCCACGGCGCCAAGGGAGACCTTGGCGCTTTGCTTTCCGCCCCAAACGAAGAAACCTATATGAAAATCGGAAACATCGACATCCCCGGAAAAGTCGTCCTCGGCCCCATGGCCGGGATCACCACTCTCGCCTATCGCGAGTTCATGAAACCCTTTGGGGTAGGCCTTTCCTATACCGAGATGGTCTCCGATTGCGGATTGGATTACAAAAACAAACGCACGTACGAATATCTCCAGACCTCTCCTGCGGATTCCCCCGTCGGGATCCAACTCTTCGGGTTCTCCTTGGAGCACACGGTTCCGGCGATCAAGATCTGCGAGCAGCACGGAGGCTATGACATTCTGGACATCAATCTCGGATGCCCCGTGACCAAGGTCGTCAAAACCGGGGCGGGCTCGTCGTGGCTCAAAGACCCCGACTCCTTATATCAATATATGAAAGGGGTGGTGGAGGCCTCCAGCAAACCCGTCACGGCCAAGATTCGCTTGGGATGGGATGAGAAGTCGATCAACGTATTTGAAGTTGCGAAGAAGCTTCAACAGGCGGGGGTGGCCGCCATCACGGTTCATTGCCGCACCCGCTCCCAAGGTTATTCCGGGGCGGCGGATTATCAGGCGATCGCCGGTTTAAAAGAGACCTTGTCGATCCCCCTCATCGTCTCCGGCGACATCTTCACCCCGGAGAAAGCTCTGGAGGCCGTAAGCATCACCCACGCCGACGCAGTCATGGTGGCTCGAGGCGGAGTAGGGCATCCGTATCTAGTCACTCAGATCAACGAATATTTAAACACGGGAATCCTGCTTCCGAATCCGGACGTGGTGACCCAGGCGGAATACGCTTTGGATTTTGGGGAACGGCTCATCAAACTGAAAGGCGAGGATACCGGAGTCAAAGAGCTTCGCGGCATCCTGCCCCATTTCTTCTCGGGCTTCCCCGGATACAAGAAGCTTCGGAATGAAATCGCGATGAACATCAAGACGGAAGAGGATGTCCGCCGCCTGTGCGGGGGAGTCATCCTCCGCGGGGGATGCTGAGGCCTTCCGAACCCGAAAAATAGCCTTGCCTTGCGGTTTTCCCATCAGAAACCGATGGATTTTACTTGGCTTCATCGCAAAAGAATTCATGGGCCAAAGAAGTCTCGTTTGCCTATTGACTGAGCCTCTTTTTCGTAGAGAATAGTTCGGTGCCTAACAAAGGAGGATACATTATGAACAAGAAAAACAATGTTGCGATGATAAAAGAGCTGGGCTGCAAAATTCGCACTCTCTTCCGGGATAAATTCGATGGGCTGATGCCCGAAGGGGTGACTCGTGTGGAGGGTCGTTTCCTTGGCTATATCTACGAGCATCAGGAAGAGGGGGTCATCTCCACCGACCTCGTCAATGCCTTCCAGCTCAAGAAATCCACCGTTTCGGAAACCCTCTCTTCTTTGGAGAGGAAGGGCTTCATCGTCTTCAAACGTTCCCAAGACGACGCAAGGAAGAAGATCATCTGCCTTGCCGAGAAGGGCATCAAGCATGAGCGTGCCGCCGCCCCGATCATCGCCGAATTCGACGCCATCCTCGAAAATGCATTGAGCGAAGAGGAAAAGGCTCAATTCGAGGTCATTTTCGAGAAGCTGTGCGCGGCCATTCAGGAGAAAATTGATGAATGAGTAAACATATACAGCAACCGAACCCTGACAATGAGCGCCTTTTGAAGGTGGTTGAGGCCAAGAACGAAGCGGAGATCAAAGCCAGCAAAAACCTGCATGTCTTCCGTTCGCTTTTGAAACATCTCCGCGGCTTCTGGCCCGAAGTCATTTGGACTTGGGCTTTCGTCATCCTCGAAGTCGTTTGCGAGGTCTTGATCCCCTTCTTCTCCGAATACCTCGTCAACGCGATCCACGTCGATCCCATCGACATGGGGACCGTTTGGATGTGGGCGGGGGCCATGATGGGCATGGCCGTCGCAAGCTGCTTCTTCGGCATCTTCGCCGGCTTCACGGCCGCGAAGGCTTCCGCCGGATTCGGCAGGAACCTCCGTCAGGCGATGTACTACCACATCCAGGATTATTCCTTCTCCAACATCGACAAATTTTCCACCCCCTCTTTGGTGACGCGCCTTACCACCGACGTCACCGACGTCCAGTTCTCCGTCCAGATGATCCTCCGCATGGTCGTCAGGGCCCCGTTGATGCTCGTCGTGGCCTTCACGATGGCCTGCATCAAAAGCTGGTCCCTTTCGCTCATCATCTTGGCCATCATCCCCTTCTTGGGGGCGGTCTTGTTCGCCATCTCGGTCGTCGTCCACCCGACCTTCGTCCGTGTCTTCAACGCCTATGACGATCTAAACGCCTCGGTTCAGGAGAATCTGAATGGCATCCGCGTCGTCAAATCCTATGGGCGTGAGGATTTTGAGTCTGAGAAGTTCGGCGGCGTGTCCTACTTCATCTACAAGAACTTCATCCGCGCGGAGAAGCTTCTCGCCTTCAATAGCCCCGCGATGCAGATCTCCGTCTACGCGGCGATGCTGCTCGTGTCCTACTTCGGGGCTCAGGCGATCAAAGCCTCCGGCAACATGTCCCCGGGATTCACCGACGGGACCCTTACTTCCTTGCTTTCCTACATCATGATGATCCTCAACTCCTTGATGATGGTCTCCATGGCCTTTGTCATGGTCATCATCGCCAAGAACTCCGCGGAGCGCATCACGGAGATCCTCATCGAGAAGCCGGACATCGTTTCCCCGGATAACGCGATCAAGGAAGTGAAGGACGGGTCCGTCGATTTCTGCCACGTGTCCTTCCGTTATTCTTCCACCGCGGAGAAGAACACCCTGAGCGATATCGACCTCCATATCCCCAGCGGCTCCACCGTAGGCATCTTGGGCGTCACCGGCAGCGCCAAGTCCACTTTGATCTCCCTGATCGCCCGGCTTTATGACCCGAGCAAAGGCGAAGTCAAAGTCGGCGGAGTCAACGTCAAGGACTATGACCTCGTTTCCCTCCGCGATGCCGTCTCCGTCGTTTTGCAGAAGAACGTCCTCTTCTCCGGGACCATCAAATCCAATTTGCTTTGGGGCAACGAGAACGCGACCGACGCCCAGATCGAGAAAGCCGCCCATCTAGCTTGCGCAGACGAGTTCATCGACTCGTTCCCGCAAAGGTACGACACCCCGATCGACGAAGGCGGGACCAACGTCTCCGGCGGTCAGAAGCAAAGGCTCTGCATCGCCCGCGCCTTGCTTAAGAGCCCGAAGATTCTCATCCTCGACGATTCGACCTCCGCGGTCGATACCCACACCGATTCCGTCATCCGCGAGAATTTCCGCAAAGAGATCCCAGACGTGACGAAATTCATCATCGCCCAGCGCATCCTCTCCATCAAAGACTGCGACGTCATCCTCTTGATGAACGATGGCAAGATCTTGGCGAAGGGGACCAACGACGAACTCATGCAGTCCTCGCCCGTCTATCGGGAAATCTATGAAACCCAAATGGGAGGAGGTGATTTCGATGAGCAATGATTCCAAACGCCCACATCCCATGAAGCGCCTGTCCTTCAAACAGGAAGCCAAAATCCTGAAGCGCCTGATGGGGATGATGATCAAACAATATCCTTGGCAGCTGCCTTTGGCGGGGCTCGTCATCATCCTTTCTTCCCTAGCCGGCATCGTCGGAAACGTCTTCGTCGGCCAAGTTGTCATCGGCCATTACGTCCCGACTCTCCTAGGCAAACCGAGTTCCTTGGAAGGCGTCTGGGCCGCGATCTTCGGCCCGCTTTCCTTTGAACAGGGGATCCTGGTCATGGCCGGGGTCTACATCGTCGGCATCCTCTCCGCCTATCTCTACCAGATCATGGTCTCCGTGATCGGACAGGGGTTCCAGAAGAGGTTCCGCGATTCCGTCTTCGCCCACATGGAGACGCTTCCTTTGTCTTATTTTGATTCCCGCACCCACGGGGACATCATGTCGATCTACACCAATGACATTGACACCCTCCGCGAATTCACGAGCCGGGTCTTGCCCATGGTCGTCCAATCTTTGGTGACCATGATCATCGCCTTGGTGGCGATGCTTGCCTCTTCTTGGAAGCTCACTCTTGTCGTGCTCGCCTTCTTTGCAATCATCCTGGCCGTCGTCATCTTCGTCACGCACCAATCCGCCCGCTTCTTCATCGCCCAGCAAAGGGCTTTGGGAGCCACTGACGGCTACATCGAGGAGATGATCTCCGGCCAAAAGGTCATCAAGGTCTTCAACCACGAAGGCAAAGCCAAAGAAGGGTTCGATGAACTCAACGACGCCCTTTGCCTCTACACGACCAAGGCCAGCCAGTTCTCCAACATCCTCGGCCCCATTACCAATAACCTTGCCAACCTCCAATACGTCGTCTTGGCCTTGGTCGGGGCGGTCGGGATTTCCTTGGGGATCTCTCTTGGCAACGCCTCCGATTTCACCGTGGCTTCGCAAATCGGCATCATCGTTTCCTTCTTGACCCTCGGCAAGCAATTCACCATGCCGATCGCCCAGCTCGCCAACCAGATCAACATGATCAACATGGCCATGGCGGGCGGGGGGAGGATCTTCGCTTTGCTCGATGAGGAGAGCGAAGTCGACGACGGCTACGTCACCTTGGTCAACGCGACCGAAGACGAGAATGGGAACCCCGTCGAAAGCGACAAACGCACCGGCAAATGGGCCTGGAAGCATCCTCATTCCGCCGACGGAACGGTCAGCTACACTTGGCTCAAAGGCAAGATCAATATGGTCGACGTCGATTTCGCCTACGTCCCCGAGAAGCCGGTTTTGCACGGCATCACCCTTTATGCCGAGCCGGGTCAGAAAGTCGCCTTCGTCGGTCCTACCGGGGCCGGCAAGACGACCATCACCAATTTGCTGAACCGCTTCTACGATATCGCCGACGGCAAAATCCGCTTCGATGACATCAACATCAACAAGATCAAAAAGAAGGATCTCCGCCGGGCCATGGGCATGGTATTGCAGGAGACCAACCTCTTCACCGGGACCGTTCGCGAGAACATCGCCTACGGATGCCCAGATGCGACCGACGAGGAGATCGTCGCCGCGGCGAAGCTCGCCAATGCGGACAACTTCATCCGCATGCTGCCCCAGGGATATGACACTGTCCTCCATGGGGCCGGGGCGGGATTGTCCCAGGGCCAGAGGCAATTGCTCTCCATCGCCCGCGCCGCCTGCGCCAACCCCCCTGTCCTTGTCTTGGACGAAGCGACTTCTTCCATCGATTCCCGCACCGAGAAATTGGTGCAGCAGGGGATGGACGCCATCATGAAGGGCAGAACCGTCTTCGTCATCGCCCACCGCCTCTCCACGATCCGCAATTCCGACGTCATTATGGTCCTTGAGAAAGGGACCATCATCGAACGCGGAACCCATGATTCCTTGCTGGAGCAGAAGGGCAAATACTATCAGCTTTATACCGGCGGACAAGTAACCGCCGAGGAATAGAGCCTAAGGCCCGCGGAACAATCCACGGGCCTTTTGCGTTTGCCTTCTTTGGATTCGGCCTTTCGTTCCTTTTTCGGGTCTTCGGCATGTTCGAAACTCCATTCCTTGGCGTCCTCGGAAATCGGAATCCATCTCTCGTTTTTTCCTATAACTTCTGGGGGATCGCGATTGCCTTCCGCTCTCCTCGTTTGCCTCGCCGTCGGGGCTTATCCGGCGTTCCAGGGGGCGAAGAGAAGCTTGGCGGAGAATCTGAACCGCGTTTTCGAACTCCCCTTTTGTTTTCTCGCCGCGTTTCTATAATGTTCGCATGATTTTAGACAAAGAAGTCCAAGCCTATTTCCGGAAAGAAGAAGAAAGGCAAAACGGGGGCATTGAGTTGATCGCCTCCGAAAACTATCCGTCGGTCGACGTTCGGGAGGCCTCCTCTTCGATTTTCATGGCCAAATACGCGGAAGGGTATCCCTCCCATCGTTACTATGGCGGATGCGAGAACGTGGATGCGGTGGAGAACCTCGCGATGGAGAGAGCCCAGAAACTTTTCCGGGTCGCTTACGTCAATGTCCAGCCCCATTCCGGATCCCAGGCCAACTTCGCGGCATATCACGCTTTGATCAAGCCGGGGGACAAGGTCCTTTCCTTGACCCTCAATGACGGCGGGCATCTCACCCACGGGTCGCCTGTTTCCTTCTCCGCGTCCACCTATGACTTCGTCCATTATCCCTTGGGCGAAGACGGGAAGCTCGATTACGACATCATTGCCAAGAAGCTCGACGAAGAGAACCCGGATCTATTCCTTGCCGGCTATTCCGCCTATCCCTACGCGATCGACTTCAAGAGGATGAGGGAGCTCATCGATGCCCACAACGCCGCCAAAGGAGCCCATTGCCTTTTCATGGTCGACATGGCCCACATCGCCGGGATCGTCGCCGCGGGCTTGTGCCAGAACCCCTGCGATTACGCCGACCTTGTGACGACCACTACCCACAAGACCCTCCGCGGTCCGAGGGGCGGCCTCATCATGACCAATCGCGAAGACCTCGTGAAACCTATCAAATCCGCTGTATTCCCTTATACCCAAGGTGGCCCTTTGGAGCACATCATCGCCTCCAAGGCGGTCAATTTCCTGGAGGATTTGCAGCCTTCTTTCAAAGAATACATGCAGAACGTCCTTGATAATACCAAAGCGGCCGCGGAGGAGCTTTCCCGCCTCGGCTGCGTCGTTTCGGGGACGGAGAACCACCTTTTCCTGCTGAACGTCCTCGATTCATTCGGCCTTACGGGGCTTGAGGCCCAGACGAAACTGGAGTCTATCGGCATTACCACGAACAAGAACATGATCCACGGGGATACCTTGAAACCCAGCCAGACCTCCGGCCTCCGCATTGGGTTCGCCGCCTCGACCACTCGGGGATGCACCAAAAAGCAGGTCATCGAAATCGCGGATCTTATTTACGAGGTTCTTCGCGGCAAAGAAGAAGACCTTAGTCGATACAAAGAGAAGGTCGCCGGCATCACATCTACCTGGAAAGACGTAATGGATCTTCATCAACTCTAAGAAAAGCCGAGAACGTTCCTCAGTTTTTCTTTTTCATCTCCTCCAGATACCTGTCGTGCCTGATTTCCATAACCTATCCTCTACTTTATAAATATGTGTATTCCACCAAATTATAAAGTAGTTATAGCAAACGCCCTTGGTGATGAAATTAGGCAA